>NZ_AKJJ01000015.1:0-32344 GCF_000282395.1 Pseudomonas sp. GM55
TGGCGTGGCCCCTGCCGATACCGACGCCCTTGCTGCTGGCCCTGCAAGTGCCGTTCCTGCCGCTGCTGGCGTGGGGATTGGGGCGCGATCTGCTGGCCGCGGGCAAGCGCGAGAATTATCCGATTCTGTTGATGGTGTCGCTGCTGGCCGGGTGTCAGGTGATGACGTTGCTGGGGTTTGCCGTTGATGACGTCAATCTGCAACGCCGTGGCGTGCTGGCCTCTTTGTGGCTGGTGGGCGCGCTGATGAGCGTGATCGGCGGGCGGGTGATTCCGTTCTTCATCCAGCGCGGCTTGAATCGTCCGGCAACGCCTGCGGCCTATCCGTTGCCGGGCAAGGTGTTGCTGGTCAGCGCCCTGCTGGCGGCGGTGTCGTTTGCCGCCGGTTTGAACGACGTCCCGCGTGTGTGGCTGGCGGTGTTGTTTGCGTTGCTGAGCGGTTTGCATCTGCTGCGCCTGTGGCGCTGGCATGACCGCGGCCTGTGGCGCGTGCCGCTGCTGTGGTCGCTGTATCTGGCTTACGCCTGGCTCGCGGTGGCGACGCTGGCCATGGCGCTGTGGCACCTGGGCGTGATGCCGCAACAAAGCCTGGCCACCCATTCGCTGGCCGTCGGTGGTATCGGCGGGTTGATCCTGGCGATGATCGCGCGGGTCAGCCTGGGTCACACAGGGCGGCCGTTGCTGCCCTCGAAAGTAATCGTTGTGGGATTTGCCCTGGTGCTGGTGGCGGGTGTGTCACGGGTGTTGCTGGTGCCGTTTTCCGGGTGGGGATTGGGAGTGTCGGCGCTGCTTTGGTGTATGGCATTCGGGCTGTTTCTGTCGCGTTACACCGGTATTTTGCTCAAGCCGAGGGTGTAGGAGCGAAGCTTGCTCCGGGCGGCGATCCGACGACGGACGTCAACGATAACGCGCACTGTCTGAATGATCGCGTTGTACTGACGTTTTTCGCGAGCAAGCTCGCTCCTACAAGTGACCGGTGGTCGATGCGCCACGGCCTGTCGGCAAATTTGCGCTTAGCTGAAGGGATAGCCCGAGGCGCGCGCAGGTTGGACATGACCGCAGCGGCGCCCCTTCAGATCATCGTGAGCCTGAGGAACTGCGCCATGCTGACCCTGAACATCAATGGCCAGGATCAGGAGCTGGATGTCCCCGCCGACATGCCGTTGCTCTGGGTCTTGCGCGATGTGGCCCACCTTACCGGCACCAAATTCGGCTGCGGCATCGCCCAATGCGGGGCCTGCACCGTGCACGTCGACGGCGCGCCGCTACGTTCCTGCATCACACCGGCCACGGCTGTGGCCCAGGGGCAAAAGATTCTCACCATCGAAGGCCTGTCCGCGGACGGTTCGCACCCGGTGCAACAGGCCTGGGCGGAACTAGACGTGGTCCAGTGCGGTTACTGCCAGTCCGGGCAGATCATGTCGGCGGCGGCGTTGCTGGCGAAGATTGCGAAACCGACCGACAGCGACATCGATCAGGCGCTGTCCGGCAACATCTGCCGCTGTGGCACTTATCCGCGGATTCGCGCCGCCGTCAAGCGCGCCGCCGAGCTGGGTTGAGGTTGCCATGAACGGCATCGACAGGTTATCGCGCCGTGGTTTTCTCAAGGGCAGTGCCTGGCTGGGCGGTGGGCTGGTGGTCGCGTTTGTCATTCCCGGCGCTCACCGGTTCGCCATGGGCGGGCAGAACCAGGGCTACGTGTTTGCACCCAACGCCTTCCTGCGCATTGGCAATGACAACAGCGTCACCGTGTTGCTGGGTCACTCGGAAATGGGCCAGGGCATCTGGACCGGCCTGACCATGCTGATTGCCGAGGAACTCGACGCCGACTGGTCGAAAATCCGCGTCGAGCATGCTCCGGCATCGGCCGCCGATTACGGCATGGCCGGGTTTGGCGGGATGCAGATCACCGGTGGTTCGACCTCGACCTGGATGGAATTCGACCGCTATCGCCAGGCCGGCGCAGCGGCGCGCTTGATGTTGATCGAGGCAGCGGCCAAGCGTTTCAATGTGCCGCCGTCCGGGATTCAAACCGAGTCGGGCGTGGTCATCGCTGGCGAGCATCGCGCCACCTATGGCGAATTGGCCGATGACGCAGGACAATTGCCTCGGCCGGACCCGGCCTCGATCAAACTCAAGGACGCCAAGGACTGGCGGCTGATCGGCAAACCCACCAGGCGTCTGGACACACCGGAGAAAATCACCGGGCGGGCGAAATTCGGCATGGACGTGCAGTTCGACGGGCTGATGACGGCGATGGTCGCCCGTTCACCCACGTTCGGCGGTAGCGTCAAATCCTTTGAGGGTGCCGAAGCGCTGGCGATTCCGGGTGTACACAAAGTGGTGCAGGTGCCGACAGGTATCGCGGTGATTGCCGATCATTATTGGGCGGCGAAGCTGGGGCGCGATGCGCTGAAAATCGACTGGAACCCGGGGCCGAATGCCGGGCTCGATAGCCAGGCGCTGCTGGAAAGTTTCCGCAAACTCGCCGCCACCCCCGGCCTGAACGCCGGTCAGGCCGGCGATACCCAGGCTGCGCTGGCCAAAGCGGCCAAGACCATCGACGTTGAATACAGCGTGCCTTATCTGGCCCACGCGCCGATGGAACCGCTGAACTGCACGGTGCGCATCACCAGGGACAAGTGCGAAATCTGGACCGGTACCCAGTTTCAGACTCTGGACCAAATGGTCGCCGGGAAAATCACCGGGCTCAAGCCCGAACAGGTCGAGATCCATACCGAGTTTCTTGGCGGCGGATTCGGGCGACGGGCCAATCCGACGTCGGATTTCGTCAGCGAAGCGGTGTATGTCGCCAAGGCCGCCGGTGCACCGGTGAAAACCGTGTGGGCGCGGGAGGACGACATTCGGGGTGGCTATTACCGCTCGGCGTTCCTGCACCATGCGCGCATCGGGCTGGATGCCGACGGCCTGCCACTGGCCTGGAAGCATGTGCTGGTCGGGCAGTCGATCATGGCCGGCACCTCGCTGGAAGCGAGCATGGTCAAGGACGGGATCGACAAGACCTCCGTCGAAGGCGTGGCCGACAGCCCCTACTTCGAAGGGCTGGCCAATCACCAGATTGAACTGCACTCACCGCAGACCGGGATCAGCGTGTTGTGGTTACGTTCGGTGGGGCACACCCACACCGCGTTTGTCATGGAATCGCTGATTGATGAACTGGCCACGGCAGCGGGCAAGGATCCGGTGGAATATCGGTGCACTTTGCTCAAGGACCATCCGCGCCACCTCGGTGTGCTGAACCTTGCGGTGGAGAAAGCCGACTGGAAGGCACCGCTGCCGGATGGCCATGCACTGGGTGTGGCGGTGCACGAGTCGTTCGGCAGTTACGTGGCTCAGGTGGCCGAAGTGTCCCAGGACAACCTCGCCATCCGCGTGCACCGGGTGGTGTGTGCAGTGGACTGCGGCATCGCGGTCAACCCGCAGAGCATCGCCGCGCAGATGGAGTCGTGCATTACCTTTGGCCTCGGCTTCACCTTGCACAGCAAACTGACGCTCAAGCACGGGCAGGTGGTGCAGTCCAACTACCACGACTATCAGGTACTGCGGCTCAACGAAATGCCGGTGGTCGAAGTGCATATCGTGCCCAGCAGCGACAAGCCCGGCGGCATCGGCGAAGCCGGTGTGCCACCCACGGCCCCGGCGGTGGCCAACGCGGTGTTTGCCCTGACCGGGCAGCGTCTGCGGGAGCTGCCGTTGCAGTTGTCGGGGGTGTGAGATGAAACGACATCATTGGTTGCTTGGGGCGGTGATCCTGATCTGTCTCGTCGCCTACGCATCGCACGTGTTCGCCGATGACCGCGAGGCCTTGCAGGCGTTCGACACCGTGCAGGAGGTCTTCCAGAGCCCTCGTTGCCAGAACTGCCACATTCCCGGTGATTCGCCGCTGCAATTCGATGCCGGGGTGCCGCACGCGATGAATGTCGTGCGTGGCATGGACGGCAAGGGCTCGGCTGGGTTGCCCTGTGCGACGTGCCATGCCCAAGGCAATCCACCGGCCAGTTATGGACCTCACGCGCCACCCGGAGCGCCACACTGGAGCCTGCCGCCGGCAGCGCACCGGATGGCCTGGATCGGCCTGCCGGCCGACCAGCTATGCGCGATGATCAAGGATCGCTCCAGCAACGGCGATCGGGATTTCGCCGCGCTGATCAAACACGTCAGCGACGACAAGCTGGTGCTTTGGGGCTGGAATCCGGGCGGCAACCGCGCGCCGGTGCCGGTGCCCCACGATATCTTCGTCACCCGGTTCAAGCGCTGGGCCGATGCAGGAGGGCCGTGCCCGGTCTCGGGTAGCTGACCAGTGGCACGCAAACAGGGAGTCAATGCGGGCATGGGCGACTCTAACGTGCATACCTGCCAAAGGAGTGAACGATGTTGATCTCAGGCAAAGCGGGCAAATCGGGGCGATCCGCCAACCCGTTGCTTACACCACAGCAAGAACGTGAACGGCTACGCGATCTGGCGCGCCAGGCCGAGCGAGAGTTGGCGGGCGTGCAAATGGCGAGCATGGATGAGTTGACGCTGTTGTCCAATCGCCATGGCTTCAGCGAACTGGCCCGGCTCGGGCTGGACGCTTGCCGAAAGCTGGAGACGCCGGCGACGCTGCTGTACTTCACCCTCGATGAGTTCAAGCACATCTGCTATCTGTATGGCCGGACCAAAGGTGACGATGCGCTCAAGACATTCGCCGATGTCCTGCGTATCGGCTTTCGTGAAAACGATGTGGTCGGACGGCTCGAAGGCGACCGGTTCGTGGCGTTGCTGACCGGTTCCAGTGTCGTGGAGATTGCAGCGATCAAGGCACGACTCGATGAGATACTCGACGAGCGCAATGCCACGGCGCATCGCAGCTATGACATTCGGTTCCGCGTTGTCCAGGTCGAGTATGACCCTGAGGTTCATGATTCGATCGAGGAGCTGCTGGGGGAAGCCGAGGGTTTATTGAGCCGTTAGGGCGGTTCTGTATGGGCGGGCCTCATCGCGGGCAAGCCCGCTCCCACAGTGGCCGGCGTTGTTCGCAACTTGCCGGATCACCACAAATCCCCGTGGGAGCGGGCTTGGTCCGGGCGGCGTTCCGACGAAGTGGCCCTGACAGGCACCACATAATTTCACTTGGCAAACAACTGCCCGATATCCTTGAACGCCTTGAACTCCAGCGCATTACCGCAAGGGTCAAACAGAAACATCGTCGCCTGTTCACCCACCAGCCCCTGAAAACGAATGCCCGGCTCGATCACGAAGCGAGTCCCCAGCGACTTCAGCCGTTCGGCCAGCGCCTGCCATTCCGCCATGCCGAGCACCACGCCAAAATGCGGCACCGGCACATCGTGACCATCAACGGCATTGGTGTGCGCGGCTTCCTGTGCCGGGCTTTTCGGCGCCAGGTGGATCACCAGTTGATGACCGAAGAAATTGAAATCCACCCAGTGATCGCTTGATCGACCTTCCTCCAGGCCAAACACCGCACCGTAAAAGCGCCGGGCGGCAGGCAAATCGTAGACAGGAATGGCCAGGTGAAAAGGGGACAGTTGCATCGGGCGTACCTCGGTGGCGGGTGGGAGTGTGTTGAGTTTAGCTCTGTGCTTTTTGATTGAAAGACGATAATTTTTGCGTCGAGCTCAAATTATTTCGATTAATCGAGGCCGCTATGCTGCGAGAACTGAAAACCTTTGTCGCCGTGGCGCGTCACGGCACCTTCGCCGCGGCCGGCATGCACATCGGCCTGACGCAATCGGCGGTCAGCGCGCAGATTCGCAACCTGGAACAGGCCCTCGGCATCCGTCTGTTCGATCGCACCGGCCGCCAGGCACTGCTCAATGCGGCGGGGCAGCGTGCATTGCCGATGGCCAGGGAAATGCTCGAAACCTTCAGCCGCATGGCCGTCAGTGACGACGTCAGTGAGTACCGTGGCGAGTTGAAAATCGGCGCGGTGGCGACGGCGCAGACCGGGTTGCTGCCACAGGCGCTGCTGCGATTGCGCCAGCAGGCACCCTTGCTGGAACCCAAGCTGGTGCCCGGTGTATCGCTGAACCTGCTGAGCCAGGTGGACACGGGAGAAGTGGATCTGGCGATCCTGATCAAGCCACCGTTCGAGTTGCCCAAGGAGTTGTTCGCGCAGGTGATTCGCCGGGAGCCGTTCGTGCTGATCGTACCGGCGGACCTGGAAGGCGATGATCCGTTGCAACTGCTCGCCGAGCACCCTCATGTGCGCTACGACCGCAATTCGTTTGGCGGGCGACTGGTGACGCGCTTTCTGCGTGAGCAACAGATCGAAGTACACGTGGCGCTGGAACTGGATGAACTGGAGGCCATTGTCAAAATGGTCGAGTGTGGCCTGGGGATTTCCCTGCTGCCGGAGGCGGGGCTGTGGCTTGAGCATGGGGCGAAGGTCAGGGTGATTCGGTTGGGTGAGTTGACCTTCTATAGAGAGATTGTCTTGTTGCAGCGTTACAGCCAGCGTAATCAGCCGATTCAACGGTTGTTTGCCAACTGTCTGACTTAACACTGACCTTGTAGGAGCGAGCATGCTCGCGATGGTCGTCAACGATAACGCTGCAAGCCTGGATGAACGCGGTGTGCCCGGGTTTTTCGCGAGCAAGCTCGCTCCTACAGGAGGACTGCATCGCCCGGGGAAATCGCAGGCATAAAAAACCCGCCGGAAGAGGCGGGTTTTTTTGGCCGACCGAAGATTACTCTTCGAGGCTGCCCATGGCCGTGGTGTTGAAACCACCGTCCACGTACATGATTTCACCGCTGATGCCGGACGCCAGGTCCGAGCACAGGAAGGCGCCGGCGTTGCCGACTTCTTCGATGGTGACGTTGCGGCGCAGTGGGGTTTGCGCTTCGTTGGCGGCCAGCATCTTGCGGAAGTTCTTGATGCCGGAAGCGGCGAGGGTGCGGATCGGACCTGCCGATACACAGTTGACGCGAGTACCGTCCGGGCCCAGGGAGCCGGCCAGGTAGCGTACGCCAGCTTCCAGGGAAGCCTTGGCCATGCCCATTACGTTGTAGTTCGGCATGGTGCGCTCGGCGCCCAGGTACGACAGGGTCAGCAGGCTGCCGTTGCGGCCTTTCATCATTTCGCGGCCGGCCTTGGCCAGGGCCACGAAGCTGTAGGCGCTGATGTCGTGAGCGATGCGGAAACCTTCACGGGTGGTGGCTTCGGTGAAGTCGCCGTCCAGTTGGTCGCCAGGCGCGTAGCCCACGGAGTGCACGATGCAGTCCAGGCCATCCCACTTCTTGCTCAGTTCTTCGAAGACCTTGGCGATTTCTTCATCGCTGGCCACGTCGCACGGGAAGCACAGCTCAGGGCTCGAACCCCAGCCTTGTGCGAACTCTTCGACACGACCCTTGAGTTTGTCGTTCTGATAAGTGAAGGCAAGCTCAGCGCCCTCGCGATGCATGGCGGCAGCGATGCCGGATGCGATGGACAGCTTGCTGGCGACACCGACGATCAGTACGCGCTTACCGGCGAGAAAACCCATGTGTTGCTCCTCTCTTTCAGGTTATTGCGCAGTGTCCGGAGCCAGGAAAGCGGCTTCCAGCAACTGCTGTGTATACGGATGTTGGGGGGCGGCAAAAATGCTTTGCGCGTCTCCCTGTTCGACCACTTGGCCATGCTTGACCACCATCAACTGGTGGCTCAGCGCTTTCACCACAGCCAGGTCATGGCTGATAAACAGATACGTCAGGTTGTACTTGGTTTGCAGTGAACGCAAAAGCTCCACTACCTGGCGTTGTACCGTGCGGTCGAGGGCCGAAGTCGGCTCGTCCAGCAAAATCAACGCCGGTTTTAACACCAATGCCCGGGCAATGGCGATTCTCTGCCGTTGCCCGCCGGAAAATTCGTGGGGGTAGCGGTGCCGGGTTTCCGGATCCAGGCCTACCTCCTTCAGTGCTGCAATGATCGCTTGTTCCTGTTCCGCCTTGCTGCCCATCCTGTGGATCCGCAGGCCTTCGCCAACGATCTGGCTCACGCACATCCGCGGGCTCAGGCTGCCAAACGGGTCCTGAAACACCACTTGCATCTCCCGTCGCAGCGGCCGGACCTGTTGCTGCGTCAGGCTATCGAGCGCCTGGCCTTCAAAGCGAATGGCGCCTTTGCTGGCGATCAACCGCAAAATCGCCAGACCCAGCGTCGATTTGCCGGAGCCGCTTTCACCCACGATCCCCAGGGTCTGGCCCTGGGGCAGGCTGAAATTGATGCCGTCCACCGCCTTGACGTAATCCACCGTGCGCTTGAGCAAGCCTTTCTTGATCGGAAACCAGACTTTCAGGTCCTCGACCGCCAGCAAGGGCGGGCCGATCACATTGCTTGCCGGCTTGCCGCCGGGCTCCGCTGCCAGCAGTTCCCGAGTGTACGGATGCTGCGGCGCGCGGAACAATTCTTCGCACGATGCCTGTTCGACGATGCAACCTTGCTGCATGACACATACGCGATGCGCAATTCTTCGCACAAGGTTCAAATCATGGCTGATCAGCAGCAGCGCCATGCCCAATCGGGTCTGCAGTTCCTTGAGCAATTCGAGGATTTTCAGCTGAACGGTCACGTCCAGCGCTGTGGTTGGCTCGTCGGCGATCAGCAGTTCCGGCTCGTTGGCCAGGGCCATGGCGATCATCACCCGCTGACGCTGGCCGCCGGACAATTCGTGGGGCAGGGCCTTTAGACGCTTGTGCGGCTCGGGGATGCCGACCATCTCCAGCAGCTCCAGGGTGCGCTTGGTTGCGACCTTGCCGGTCAGGCCCTTGTGGATGCCCAGCACCTCATTGATCTGTTTCTCGATCGAGTGCAGGGGATTGAGCGAGGTCATCGGCTCCTGGAAGATCATCGCAATCCGGTTACCGCGAATGTGGCGGATGGTTTTTTCTTTCAGGTCCAGCAGGTTCTGCCCGGAATATTCGATGGTGCCGGACGGATGCCGGGCGAGCGGGTAGGGCAGCAGGCGCAGGATCGAGTGTGCGGTGACTGATTTACCGGAACCGCTTTCCCCGACCAGCGCCAGGGTTTCGCCGCGCTTGATGTCGAAGCTGATGCCTTCGACCGCCCGCTGGCAGCGATTGCCGACGACAAAGTCGACGGACAGGTCGCGCACTTCGATCAGATTGTGCTGATTCATTTCACTTCCTCGGGTCGAAGGCATCGCGAGCGGACTCGCCGATGAACACCAGCAAACTCAACATCAAGGCCAGCACCGCAAAGGCGCTGATGCCCAGCCACGGCGCCTGCAGGTTGGATTTGCCCTGGGCCACCAGTTCACCCAGCGAAGGGCTGCCCGCCGGCAGGCCGAAGCCGAGGAAGTCCAGGGCGGTCAATGTGCCGATGGCGCCGGTGAGGATGAACGGCATGAAGGTCATGGTCGAGACCATCGCATTGGGCAGGATATGGCGGAACATGATCGCGCCGTTCTGCATGCCCAGAGCGCGGGCGGCGCGCACGTATTCCAGGTTGCGCCCGCGCAGGAACTCGGCGCGCACCACGTCCACCAGGCTCATCCACGAGAACAGCAGCATGATCCCCAGCAACCACCAGAAGTTGGGCTGCACGAAACTGGCGAGGATGATCAGCAGGTACAACACCGGCAGTCCGGACCAGATCTCCAGGAAGCGCTGCCCGGCCAGATCCACCCAGCCGCCGTAGAAACCCTGCAAGGCCCCGGCGATCACGCCGATGATCGAACTGAGCACGGTCAGGGTCAGGGCGAACAGCACCGAAATACGAAAGCCGTAGATCACCCGGGCCAGCACATCGCGGCCTTGATCGTCGGTGCCCAGCAGGTTGTCCATCGAGGGTGGGGCCGGGGCCGGGACTTTCAGGTCGTAGTTGATGCTCTGGTAGCTGTAGGGAATCGGCGCCCACAGCACCCAGGCGTCCTTGGCCTTGAGCAGTTCGCGGATATACGGGCTCTTGTAGTTCGCCTCCAGGGGAAATTCGCCGCCGAAGGTGGTTTCCGGGTAGCGCTTGAGCGCCGGGAAGTACCAGTTGTTGTCGTAGTGCACCACCAGCGGCTTGTCGTTGGCGATCAGCTCGGCGCCGAGGCTGGCGCCGAACAGGATCAGGAACAGCCACAACGACCACCAGCCACGCCTGTTGGCCTTGAACAGTTCGAAGCGCCGGCGATTGAGGGGGGACAGGTTCATCTCAATGCTCCCGGCTTTCGAAGTCGATGCGCGGATCGACAAAGGTGTAGGTGAGGTCGCCGATCAGTTTCACCACCAGCCCGAGCAGGGTGAAGATGAACAGCGTGCCGAACACCACCGGGTAATCGCGGTTGATCGCCGCCTCGAAACTCATCAGGCCGAGACCGTCGAGGGAGAAGATCACCTCCACCAGCAACGAGCCGGTGAAGAAGATGCCGATGAGCGCTGAAGGGAATCCGGCGATCACCAGCAGCATGGCGTTGCGGAACACGTGACCGTACAACACGCGGTGGTTGGTCAGGCCCTTGGCCTTGGCGGTGATCACGTACTGCTTGTTGATCTCGTCGAGGAAGCTGTTCTTGGTCAGCAGGGTCATGGTCGCGAAGTTGCCGATGACCAGCGCGGTCACCGGCAGCGCCAGGTGCCAGAAGTAGTCGAGGACCTTACCGCCCATGCTCAGTTCATCGAAGTTGTTCGAGGTCAGCCCGCGCAACGGGAACCAGTCCAGGTAACTGCCGCCGGCAAATACCACGATCAACAGGATGGCGAACAGGAACGCCGGGATCGCGTAGCCGACGATGATCGCCGAACTGGTCCAGACGTCGAAGTGGCTGCCGTGCCGCGTGGCCTTGGCGATCCCCAGCGGGATCGAGACCAGGTACATGATCAGCGTGCTCCACAGCCCGAGGGAGATCGACACCGGCATCTTTTCCTTGATCAGGTCGATGACCTTGGCGTCGCGGAAGAAACTGTCGCCGAAATCCAGGGACGCATAGTTCTTGACCATGATCCACAGGCGTTCCGGCGCCGATTTGTCGAAGCCGTACATGTGCTCGATTTCCTTGACCAGCGCCGGGTCCAGGCCCTGGGCGCCGCGATAGGCCGAGCCTGCCACCGAGACTTCGGCACCGCCGCCGGCGATGCGGCTGGTGGCGCCTTCAAAGCCTTCGAGTTTGGCGATCATCTGTTCCACCGGCCCGCCCGGAGCGGCCTGGATGATCACGAAGTTGATCAGCAGGATGCCGAACAGGGTCGGAATGATCAGCAGCAGTCGCCGAAAAATGTACGCCAGCATCTGATTACTCCGTGCCCGCAGGCTCGGCCTGCAGTGTGGTTTCGACTTCTATCGCAGGCTTGATGTCGGGCTTGACCCACCAGGTGGCCGTGCCTATATCGTATTTAGGCGAGACCTTCGGGTGGCCAATGTGGTTCCAGTACGCCACGCGCCAGGTCTTGATGTGCCAGTTGGGTATTACGTAATAGCCCCATTGCAGAACGCGGTCCAGCGCGCGGGCATGAGCCACCAGGCTCTTGCGCGACTCGGCGTTGATCAGTTGCTCGACCAGTTGATCGACCACCGGGTCTTTCAGGCCCATGGAATTGCGGCTGCCGGGTTTGTCGGCGGCGGCCGACATCCAGAATTCCCGTTGTTCGTTACCTGGCGAATTGGATTGCGGAAAGCTGCCGACGACCATGTCGAAGTCCCGGGAACGCACGCGGTTGATGTATTGCGAGACGTCGACCCGGCGAATCACCAGGTCGATTCCCAGATCGCTCAGATTGCGCTTGAACGGCAACAACACACGTTCGAATTCAGTTTGGGCCAGCAGGAACTCGATGACTACCGGTTTGCCGCTGGCATCGACCATCTTGTCATCGACGATGCGCCAGCCGGCTTCCTGCAGCAGTTGATAGGCTTCCCGTTGCTGGGTGCGGATCATGCCGCTGCCGTCGGTGCTCGGGTTCTGGAACGCTTCGCTGAAGACTTGCGGCGGCAGCTTGCTGCGCAACGGGTCGAGGATCGCCACCTGATCGGCATCCGGCAGGCCGGTGGCGGCCATTTCCGAGTTCTCGAAATAACTGCGGGTACGCGCATAGGCGCTGTTGAACAGCTGCTTGTTGGTCCATTCGAAGTCCAGCAACAGCGACAAGGCCTGACGCACGCGCACATCCTGGAACACCGGGCGGCGCAAATTGAATACGAACCCTTGCATACCGGTTGGATTGCCGTTGGGAATCTGTTCCTTGACCAGCCGGCCTTCGGTGACCGCCGGAACGTTGTAGGCATTGGCCCAGTTTTTTGCGGTCATTTCCAGCCAGTAGTCGAACTGCCCGGCCTTCAATGCTTCCAGGGCCACGGTGTTGTCGCGGTAGTAATCGGTGGTCATCACGTCGAAGTTATAGAAACCCCGGTTGACCGGCAGGTCCTTGCCCCAGTAATCCTTGACGCGCTCATAGCGTACCGAGCGCCCGGCCTTTACTTCGCTGACCTTGTACGGGCCGCTGCCCAGCGGAATTTCCAGGTTGCCCTTGTTGAAATCGCGGTCGGCCCACCAGTGCTTGGGCAGCACCGGCAACTGGCCGAGGATCAGCGGCAGCTCGCGGTTATTGGTGTGCTTGAACTTGAACAGAACGGTGAGCGGGTCTTCGGCGATCGCTTCCGCTACGTCGCTGTAGTAGCCGCGGTACATCGGCGCGCCGTCCTTGGTCAGCATTTGGAAGCTGAACACCACGTCTTCGGCGCGAACCGGATGGCCATCATGGAAGCGTGCTTCGGGGCGCAGGTAGAAGCGCACCCAACCGTTGTCCGGGGCTTTTTCGATCAGCCGGGCGATCAGGCCGTACTCGGTGAACGGTTCGTCCAGGCCTTGCTTGGCCAGGGTGTCGTAGATCATGCCGATATCGTCCGCCGGCACGCCTTTGCTGATGAACGGGTTGAGGCTGTCGAAGCCGCCGAAACCGGCCTGACGGAATATCCCGCCCTTGGGCGCGTCCGGATTGACGTAGTCGAAGTGCTTGAAGTCGGCCGGGTATTTCGGCGGCTCGTTGTACAGGGTCACTGCGTGTTGCGGGGCGGCGCAGGCCAGCCCGGCGAACAACAGGCCGCTGGCCTGCAGGAGCAGGGTGCGGATGGGGTTCATTGATCTTTCTCCGAAGATTTCAGCCACCACGCGTTCAGGCCCAGGGCATAGGGCGGCGTGGTGACGAAGGCGAGCCGGTTGCGGTACGCCAGGCGGTGATAATTGAGGTACCAGTTGGGTACGATGTAGTGCTGCCACAGCAGCACGCGGTCGAGGGCCTTGGTGGCGGCGACTTGATCGTCGCGGGTCCGGGCGGCCAGCAACTGTTCGAGCAACTGGTCAACCACCGGGTTGGCGATGCCGGCGTAGTTCTTGCTGCCCTTGACCCCGGCCTGGCTGGAGTGAAAGTACTGCCACTGCTCCAGGCCCGGGCTGAGGGTCTGGTTGAGGGTCATCAGAATCATGTCGAAATCGAACTGGTCGAGGCGCTGCTTGTATTGCGCGCGATCGACTGTGCGCAGCCGCGCATCGATGCCGATGCTGGCGAGGTTCTCGACGTAAGGCTGGAGGATGCGTTCCAGATTCGGATTGACCAGCAACAGCTCCAGCCGCAAGGGTTGCCCGGCAGCGTTTTGCAGGCGCTGGCCATTGAGCTTCCAGCCGGCTTCGGCGAGCAGGCCGAGGGCTTTGCGCAAGGTCTCCCGGGGGATGCCGCGCCCGTCGGTCTGCGGCAGGCTGAATGGTTCGGTAAAGAGCCTGGCCGGCAGCTGTTCACGATAGGGCTTGAGCAACAGCCACTCATGCCCGGCCGGTAAACCGCTGGCCGAGAACTCACTGTTGGGGTAGTAGCTCATGGCGCGTTGGTAGGCACCGCCGAACAGTGTGCGGTTGGTCCATTCGAAGTTGAACATCAGCCCCAGCGCTTCACGGACCCTGGCGTCCGAGAATGTCGGGCGACGGCTGTTCATGAACAGGCCCTGGGTCTGGGTCGGGATCTGGTGGGGGATCTGTGCCTTGATCACCTCGCCGCGACGTATGGCGGGAAAGTTGTAGCCGGTATCCCAGTTCTTCGCCTGATGCTCGATATAGATGTCGAACTCACCGGCCTTGAAAGCCTCGAACGCCACGTCGCTGTCGCGGTAGAACTCGACTTCCATGCGGTCGAAGTTGTACTTGCCGCGATTGACCGGCAGGTCCTTGCCCCAGTAATCCTCGACCCGTTCGAAGACGATCTGTCGCCCTGGCGTGACCGACGTGATGCGATACGGCCCGCTGCCCAGCGGCGGCTCAAAGGTGGTGGCCTTGAAGTCGCGACCTTTCCAGTAGTGTTGCGCCAGCACCGGCATTTCGCCCAGGCGCAGGATCAGCAGCGGATTGCCGGCACGCTTGAACACGAAACGGACCCGCTGCGGGTTGAGGATGTCGACCCGCTGCACTTCCTGAAGGCTGGTGCGGTACAGCGGATGGCCTTCCTTGAGCAGCAAGCGATAGGAGAACGCGACGTCGTAGGCGGTGATCGGCGTACCGTCATGGAAGCGTGCTTCAGGACGCAGGTTGAACACCACCCAGCTGCGGTCCTCGCTGTACTCCACCGACTGGGCAATCAGGCCATAGCTGGACGCGGGCTCGTCACCCGAAGGCGCGTACTGCCCGGTGCCAACCATCAGCGGCTCGTTGAGTTCGTTGATGCCGTATTGCAGGAAGTTCGGTGTGGTGACCGGGCTGGTGCCCTTGAAGGTGTACGGGTTGAGCGTATCGAAGGTGCCAAACGCCATCACCCGCAACGTACCGCCCTTGGGCGCTTGCGGGTTGACCCAGTCGAAGTGGGTAAATCGGGCCGGGTACTTGAGCGTGCCGAACTGCGCATAACCATGGCTTTCGCTGATCGTCGCGCTTGCGGTGGAGCTCAAGGCCAGGCTGATCAGGAGCAGGGGCAGGGGACGCTTCAAATAGGGGATCCGATCCAGGCGGCTTGGGTATTATGGATCGTACAGTAACAGCTTGTATGGACAGGAAAAAGACGGGGGGTAAATGCGCAATATCGGCGGGTCACAATCCTGTAGGAGCTGGCTTGCCAGCGAAGGCGCCGGTACAGTCAACATCCATTTCGTCTGTCAGGCCAGCCTTCGCTGGCAAGCCAGCTCCTACAGGTTTTGTGCTCGCCACAAAAACTGCGCAGGCATAAAAAAGCCCCTGAATTCAGGGGCTGTTTTTTAATGCGGATTGGCCACCGTCAACATCTGACCGGGCTTCAGCGCCTGGCCGACACGTGGGTTCCAGCGCTTGAGGTGCTGCATCTCTACGTTGAAGCGCTTGGCCACGATGTACAGTGAGTCGCCTTGCTGGACCTTGTACGTGGTCTGCTGCTTCTTGTTATTCGCCGCAATCACGGTGTTGACCCGCCCGGAGCTGCGTTTGTCGTTGTCCTGCATGACCAGGGTCTGGCCGGGCTTGAGATTCTTGCCGGTCATGTTGTTCCAGCGTTGCAGGTCCTTCACGTCAACGTTGTTGGCCTTGGCGATGGAACCGAGGTTGTCACCCCGTTTGACCCGGTAGGAACGCCTGGCGCTGGCAACCTGGGTGTCGTCGGCACCTTCGAAGACCGGCTTGAGCGATTTCTTGCTGATCAACTCTTCAGGACGCATGGTCTGCAGGCTGCTGGTCAGCAGTTGCGCCTTGGAGGTCGGCACCAGCAGGTGCTGCGGGCCGTCGATGGTGGTGCGCTGCTTGAAGGCCGGGTTGAGCTGGAACAGTTCGTCTTCGTCGATGTTGGCAACTTCAGCCACCTTGGACAGGTCCATGCGCTGGTTGATTTCGACGACCTGGAAGTAGGGTTCGTTGGCGATCGGGTTGAGGTTCACGCCGTAGGCTTCCGGTGCCATCACCACTTGCGACAGCGCCAGCAGCTTCGGCACGTAGGCCTGGGTTTCGGACGGCAGCGGCAGGTTCCAGTAGTCGGTTGGCAGGCCGAGGCGCTCGTTGCGCTCGATGGCCCGGCTGACGGTGCCTTCGCCGGCGTTGTAGGCCGCCAGGGCCAGCAACCAGTCGCCGTTGAACATGTCGTGCAGGCGGGTCAGGTAATCCATCGCGGCGGTGGTCGACGCGGTGATGTCGCGCCGGCCATCATAGAATCGGGTTTGACGCAGGTTGAAGTAGCGCCCGGTGGAGGGGATGAATTGCCAAAGACCCACCGCGTCGGCCCTGGAATAGGCCATCGGGTTGTAGGCACTTTCAATCACTGGCAGCAGTGCCAGTTCCAGCGGCATGTTGCGCTCTTCAAGGCGTTCGACGATGTAGTGAATGTAGAGGCTGCCACGTTCGCCGGCGTTTTCCAGGAAGGATGGATTGCTGGCGAACCAGAGGCGCTGTTGCTCGATGCGCGGATTGACACCCAGCCCGTCCTGCAACTGGAAGCCCTGGCGCATGCGCTCCCAGACGTCCTGCGGAATCTGCGGGCTGGGTTTTTCGCTGAGCCAGATCGGCTTCTGCTTGGCGCGCGCGGCGATGTTCGGCGTATGCGCCGCATCAGTCTGCGGCGCATGGCTGGAACAGCCCGCCAGGGTGGCGGACACAGCCACCGCGATGGCTTGAGCCAAGCGGGTCAATGCGTCTGAACTGATGGCTTTGCGAATAGGTGACGACATTGGCTGGAAGTAAGTTCCGGGCAAAAATGTCGGGCGATTCTAGGAAGCGCACCCAGCGCGGTCAACCTTTCAGAATTGTTGCAACCTTTTGAGATCCCTTTAGAACGTATCTTTCCAAGCTCGAAGAGCAGCAAAAACCATATCGGGCGCCGAGTTATCGGTGCCGGTCCGTTCGTCCGCTTTTTCTTTAACGGATGTTTCGCCGGAGCGCAAAAACGGGTTTGTGAGCTTTTCCAGCGCCAGTGTCGACGGCAGCGTGATGATTCCGGATTCCCGTTGCCGGGTGACTTTGGCCAGGCGCTCGGCGGTGTCCGGATTGTCCGGTTCGACGGCCGCTGCAAACTTCAGGTTACTGAGGGTGTATTCGTGGGTGCAGTAGACCAGCGTGTCTTCCGGCAACGCCGCGAGGCGTGTCAGCGAGCTGTACATTTGCTGTGGCGTGCCTTCGAACAACCGCCCGCAGCCGGCGGCAAACAAGGTGTCGCCGCAGAACAGCAACCCGTGATGGTAATAGGCGATATGCCCCAGGGTGTGGCCAGGGACGGCGAAGATATCGAAGTCCCAGCCGAGCACGCTGACCTTGTCGTTGTCCTTGAGCGCAACGTCCCGCGCCGGGATCTTTTCGCTGGCCGGACCATAGACTTTCGCGTTTGTCGCTTTCTTCAGCAATTCGACGCCGCCGACGTGGTCATGATGGTGGTGAGTGATCAAAATATCACTCAGTACCCAACCCGGATTGGCCACGAGCCAGGCTTGTACCGGGGCGGCATCACCCGGGTCGACCACCGCGCAGCGTTTGCTGCCGTGGTCTTGTAACAACCAGATGTAGTTGTCGGTGAAGGCAGGCAGGGCAGTGATCTGTATCATCGTCGGATTCGCCAAGCGGAAAACAATGGCGCATCTTAGAACTTCCTGGCGCGTTGGAGAATGCAATGACTGATAAAGCGTTCGCACAGGCTGATCCTGACTGGCTGGCGTTGATCAGCGCGGCCCGCGAGTGGCTGGCAGGCCCGATCGGGCAATTTCTGCTGGACGAAGAGCGGCGCATGCTCGAAGACGAGCTCGGGCGGTTCTTTGGTGGTTATCTGGTGCATTACGGTCCCTCGGCCCAGCCCCCACCGTCAGCGCCGCAGGTGCAGCGTAACGTGCGCCTTGGCGCGCCGTTGCCGGGGGTGGAGATCGTTTGTGAGGAACAGGCCTGGCCGCTGAGCGAGCACGCTGCCGATGTGGTGGTATTGCAGCATGGCCTGGATTTCTGCCTGTCGCCCCACGGTTTGCTTCGCGAGGCGGCAAGCAGCGTACGGCCCGGCGGGCATTTGCTGATCATTGGCATCAATCCCTGGAGCGCTTGGGGCCTGCGGCACGTGTTTGCCCAGGATGCGCTGCGCAAGGCGCGCTGCATTTCGCCGTCACGGGTCGCGGACTGGCTGAACCTGCTGGGCTTCGCGCTGGAGAAACGCCGCTTCGGGTGCTATCGTCCGCCGCTTGCGTCACCGGCATGGCAGACCCGCCTGGCCGGTTGGGAGCGCAAGGCCGGTGACTGGCAACTGTCGGGCGGCGGCTTCTATTTATTGGTGGCGCGCAAGATCGTGGTGGGCCTGCGACCAGTTCGTCAGGAACGGCGCGAGCCAATGGGCAAGCTGATTCCTTTGCCGATGGCCAAGGTCAACCGTCGCAACATCGAACCGTAATACACACTTTTTAATTGCGGCCGGGTCTGTCCCGGCTTCGGGCGTCGTCGATCAGCGATCGGCGGGCCAGCGCATTTTCTGGATAGATTGGCATGAGCGATAGCGTAGAACTGTTCACCGACGGCGCCTGCAAGGGCAACCCGGGCCCTGGCGGTTGGGGCGCACTGCTGGTATGCAAGGGCGTCGAAAAGGAGCTCTGGGGCGGCGAAGCCAATACCACCAACAACCGCATGGAGTTGATGGGCGCGATCCGTGGTCTGGAAGAGCTCAAGCGTCCCTGTGACGTGCTGCTGGTGACCGACTCCCAGTACGTGATGAAAGGCATCAACGAGTGGATGGACAACTGGAAGAAGCGCGGCTGGAAAACCGCGGCGAAGGAACCGGTGAAAAACGCTGATCTGTGGAAGTTGCTCGACGAGCAGGTCAATCGCCACAAGGTCACCTGGAAGTGGGTGCGCGGACACATTGGCCATCACGGTAACGAACGGGCCGACCAGTTGGCCAACCGTGGCGTGGATGAAGTGCGTGGGTACAAGCAGACTTGAGTTTACTCCGAACCCTGTAGGCGCCGGCTTGCCGGCGATTGGGGGCTGGATCGCGTTGACCTCATGACCGCTATCGCCGGCAAGCCAGCTCCTACAGATAGCCCGGTGTATCTGAAAGACCCCGGCGAGCATGTTAACATCGCCGCTTTTGCACGATTGACCGATTGAGAGCTGAGCACTGATGGCCACCAGATCCGTTGTACTCGACACCGAAACCACCGGCATGCCGGTGACCGACGGCCACCGGATTATCGAAATCGGTTGTGTCGAGTTGATCGGCCGACGCCTGACGGGCCGGCACTTTCACGTGTACCTGCAACCCGATCGCGAAAGTGACGAGGGCGCCATCGGCGTACACGGCATCACCAACGAGTTCCTCGTGGGCAAACCGCGTTTTGCCGAAGTGGCCGAAGAGTTCTTCGAGTTCATCAAGGGCGCGCAACTGATCATCCATAACGCGGCGTTCGACGTTGGCTTCATCAACAACGAATTCGCCCTGATGGGGCGGCAGGACCGCGCGGACATCACGCAGCACTGCACGATCCTCGATACCCTGATCATGGCCCGGGAACGTCACCCGGGGCAGCGCAACAGCCTTGACGCCTTGTGCAAGCGCTATGGCGTCGACAACTCCGGCCGTGAATTGCACGGCGCCTTGCTCGACTCCGAGATTCTTGCCGACGTCTACCTGACCATGACCGGGGGGCAGACCAGTCTCTCCCTGGCCGGTAATGCGTCCGATGGCAATGGATCCGGTGAAGGGGCAGACAATTCAGCCACCGAGATCCGCCGTTTGCCGGCAGACCGCCAGCCGACGCGTATCATCCGCGCCAGTGAAGATGACCTGGCCCGCCACGCCGCGCGCCTGGAAATCATCAGCAAATCCGCTGGCGCTCCGGCGTTGTGGGTGCAGTTGGCAGAGGCTGAAGCCCAGGCCTAACCCTTTCAAAAAAAGGGGCATTTTGTGACCCATTTAAGGGCATCGCACTCGCTACATCCGCTGCAACACTCTACCCTGAGGTGATTGGCAGGCTCTGGTCTGCCGCCTCAGGACACTGAGCCTCATGTATAAAGATTTGAAATTTCCGGTCCTGATTGTCCATCGCGACATCAAGGCCGACAGCGTCGCCGGCGACCGTGTGCGGGGGATTGCCCGGGAGCTGGAGCAGGAAGGATTCAGCGTCGTTTCGGCGGTGGACTACACCGAAGGACGTCTGGTGGCGTCGACTTACCATGGCCTGTCCTGCATGTTGATTGCGTCTGAGGACGCCAGCACCCATTTGCATTTGTTGCAAAACATGGCCGAACTGATCGGTCTGGCGCGAGTGCGTGCGCCGGATCTGCCGATCTTTGCCCTGGGCGAAAAAGTGACCCTGGAAAACGCGCCCGCCGATGCCATGGCCGAGCTCAATCAGTTGCGTGGCATCCTTTACCTGTTTGAAGACACGGTGCCCTTTCTCGCCCGACAGGTGGCCCGTGCCGCGCGCAAATACCTTGATGGCCTGTTGCCGCCGTTTTTCAAGGCATTGGTGCAACACACGGCGGATTCCAACTATTCCTGGCACACCCCCGGTCACGGCGGGGGTGTGGCGTATCACAAAAGCCCGGTCGGGCAGGCGTTCCACCAGTTTTTCGGGGAAAACACCCTGCGCTCGGATCTTTCGGTGTCGGTGCCGGAACTCGGCTCTTTACTCGATCACACCGGTCCCCTGGCGGAAGCCGAGGCCCGTGCAGCACGCAATTTCGGCGCCGATCACACCTTTTTCGTGATCAATGGCACCTCCACGGCCAACAAGATTGTCTGGCACTCGGTGGTCGCTCGCGATGACCTGGTGCTGGTGGATCGCAATTGCCACAAGTCGGTGCTGCACTCGATCATCATGACCGGTGCGATCCCGCTGTACTTGTGTCCGGAGCGTAATGAGCTGGGGATCATCGGCCCGATTCCCCTGAGTGAGTTCAGCCGCGAATCGATCCAGGCCAAGATCGACGCCAGCCCGCTGACCAAGGGGCGTTCACCGAAGGTCAAGCTCGCTGTGGTGACCAATTCGACCTATGACGGCCTCTGTTACAACGCCGAGCTGATCAGGCAGCAACTGGGCAATAGCGTTGAGGTGTTGCACTTCGACGAGGCCTGGTACGCCTATGCGGCATTTCATGAGTTTTTTGCCGGGCGCTACGGCATGGGCACGTCCCGTGATGAAGACAGCCCGTTGGTGTTTACCACCCATTCCACTCACAAGTTGCTGGCGGCATTCAGTCAGGCGTCGATGATTCATGTGCGCGATGGCGGCGCACGGCAACTGGACCGGGATCGCTTCAACGAAGCATTCATGATGCACATCTCGACTTCGCCGCAGTACGGCATCATCGCCTCGCTGGATGTGGCCTCGGCAATGATGGAGGGGCCGGCCGGGCGTTCGCTGTTGCAGGAAATGTTCGACGAAGCCCTGAGTTTTCGCCGGGCGCTGGCTAACTTGCGACAGCACATTGCTGCGGATGACTGGTGGTTTTCGATCTGGCAACCGCCGTCGGCGGAAGGCATCGAGCGGGTCGTCACCGAGGACTGGTTGCTGCAGCCCGATGCCGACTGGCATGGTTTTGGCGGCGTGACCGAGGATTATGTGTTGCTCGACCCGATCAAGGTCACGCTGGTGATGCCGGGGCTGACGGCCGGTGGTGCCCTCAGCGAGCGCGGGATTCCGGCGGCGGTGGTCAGCAAGTTCCTTTGGGAGCGTGGCCTGGTGGTCGAGAAAACCGGGCTGTATTCGTTCCTGGTGCTGTTCTCCATGGGCATCACCAAAGGCAAGTGGAGCACGCTGCTCACCGAATTGCTGGAGTTCAAGCGCAGCTATGACGCCAACGTCAGTCTGGCCAGTTGCCTGCCTTGCGTGGCGCAAGAGAATGTGGCGCGGTATCGGGGTATGGGCCTGCGTGATCTGTGCGATCAGTTGCATGCCTGTTATCGCAGCAACGCCACCGCCAGGCACCTCAAGCGCATGTACACCGTACTGCCGGAAGTCGCGATGAAACCGGCGGACGCCTATGATCAATTGGTGCGGGGTGAAGTCGAAGCCGTGTCGATCGATGCGCTGGACGGGCGGATCGCCGCGGTGATGCTGGTGCCGTACCCCCCCGGCATTCCGCTGATCATGCCTGGCGAGCGTTTTACCGAGTCGACTCGCTCGATCATCGATTACCTGGCGTTTGCCCGCACGTTCGATAGCAGTTTCCCGGGGTTCGTTGCTGATGTGCACGGATTGCAACACGAAGATCAGAGCAATGGGCGGTGCTACACCGTCGATTGCATCAAGGAGTGAGGACCTTTCCCAGTATGCAGCCGGTTATGAATCCGATTTATCCAGGCTTGTCGGTACGGGTTGCCGATGACGGTTTTGCCGCCTATATCTGGGGCAGTGATTTCAGTTTTGAAGTCGCGGCCTACGGTGCGGCCGAATTAGGTACGCCGGTGGCACAGTGGCCGGTTACCCCGATCACGCCTTATCGCAAGTGCTACGGCATTGACCCCGAGGAATTCAGCAGCTTTCGCGATACCGCCGACAGCGCGATTTTCATGGCCTATCTGGATGACCAGCCCGTGGGGCATCTGGTGGTCAGCACCAACTGGAACGGCTTTGCCCATATCGACGAACTGGCGGTGCATGCGCCGGCCCGACGGCACGGAGTGGCCAAGGCGCTTCTGGATGTGGCGCAATTCTGGAGCCGCAAGAAAAAACTCCCGGGCATCATGCTCGAAACCCAGAACAACAACCTCGGTGCCTGCCGACTCTATGAACGCTGCGGTTACGTGATTGGCGGGATCGACCATCTGCGCTATCGCGGCATCGATCCGAACACCGCCGAAGTGGCGCTATTCTGGTATCGATTGTTCGAAAATCCCTTGGAAAGCTCGCTCAGTTCGTCAGCATCGCCGCGGCTTGTTCCGTGACGATGGCCAGCAGGGTCTGAACCGCCGCAGACGGTTCGGCGTTTTTCAGGGACAGGGCGTAGAGACTGATCGGGACGGCGGGCGCCAGCGGGCAGGTGTCCAGTCCCGAGGCTTTGGCGCCGAGGGCGGTGAAGGGGTCGACGATGGCCAGGCCTTCACCGGCCTCGACCATGCTGCGCATCATCTGATGCGTCTGCACCCGGGTCTGAATCACTGGAGCAGGGCGCAAGCCGTGCAGTTTGTTTTCCAGTGCCGGACTCAGCGGGTCGTGCCCCTCCAGGCCGATCATTGATTGGCCGGCCAGATCCTGCAGTGAAATGTATTTCTGTTTCGGTTGCAGCCAGCCATGGGGGGCGAGCAACTGAAGTTTGCCCTGGGCAATCACCTGGCAATCGATGTCGGCGTGATCCGGGTCGTGCAGGCTCAGCCCCAGATCGCTTTCACGCAACAGCAGAGATCTGACGATGTCGCGGGTCGGCTGGCTCAGCAGTGTGCAAGGTGCGTCGGGCAGGCGTCGGCGCAGGGCCGCGATGCTGTGTGGCAGCAATTGATTGGCGAGAGGCGGGGTGCAGATGACTCGCAGTGGTGGCGCCAGGTATTGCCTGAGGCTGTTGGCCAGGCGTTGTACGGGTTCGAGCGCGTCGTAGACCCGGGCAATTTCCGCCTGCAATTCCCGCGCTTCGCGGGTGGCCTGTAATCGTCCGCGCACGCTGGCGAACAGCATGAAACCCAACTGATCCTCGGCATCGCGCAGCAAACGCTCGACTTCGGTCACCGGCAACTGCAGCCATTCGGCGGCGGTGCCCAGGTGACCGGTCTGCAAGAGCGCCTGGATCACTTCGATATGGCGTAAGCGCATGCGTGAAGTCCATGTTCAGCAGGTGGAGGAGTCAGTGGCTGAATCCTACCCCAAGTCCGCGCATATGACTTCTGCTCATAACGATGAGTTATGAAACGCTGATGGTTTGCGGTTCGCGGATAATGGTAACGCCGGTTTGCACCAACAGAAATTCATTGTCGTCGACCTTGTTGACACGGTCGCCAATGGCCAGCTTGTAGGTGGTGACAGGCCCTGAACCGTCTACCGCCGGGGTGGATTCCTGGAATTCGTGCACCGAATAAATACGGCCTTGCGCGTCTCTTGCATGGAACTGACCGACGAGTACTGCTGCCATCTGCTTAGAACCTCTGGAGATAAATCACTCAATTTGCGGCTCTGTAGACCGTGACTGGGTGCGGTAAGTTTTCCTACAGGAAAAAAATAGTCAGGGGCGGCGTTTTCAGTCGCCCGCTGCTGGAATCGTCATCTATAACTACAAGCTCTTCATATCGGACAGTCGAGAAATTCCCATGAGCAACGTCTATACGATCGCCGTCCTGGTCGGCAGCTTGAGAAAGGAATCGATCAACCGCAAGGTCGCACGGGCTCTGATAGCGCTGGCGCCGGCCAATCTCAAGCTCAACATCGTCGAGATTGGCGATTTGCCGCTCTATAACGAAGACATCGATGGCGCTTCACCGCCGGCAGCCTACAGCACTTTTCGGCAACAGGTGAGTTCATCCGACGCGGTGCTGTTCGTGACCCCGGAATATAACCGGTCGGTGCCGGCGCCGCTGAAAAACGCGATTGACGTGGGTTCGCGTCCGTATGGCAAAAGTGCCTGGAGCGGTAAACCCGGTGCCGTTATCAGTGCTTCGCCAGGGGCCGTCGGCGGGTTTGGTGCCAACCACAACCTGCGTCAATCCATGGTGTTTCTCAATGTGCCGATGATGCAGCAACCGGAGGCCTATCTGGGGAACGCCGGTTCGGCGTTCGACGAGGCGGGCAAGCTGTCCGAGTCGGTCAAGCCGTTCCTGCAACGCTTCATCAATGCCTATGGGCAATGGGTCGAGCAGCACAAGAAAGCTTGATGTTCATGGCCAGGCACAGTACAAAATTCAGGCATTGCCCGGTACATTCGGCCAAAGATCCGCCACCAGAAACAGGCGTTCAGCTTCTTCCCAGTCACCGTTGGCATTTTCCGTCAGGCGCACCAGCAATTGTGCCGGTGCCAGCGGGTCCAGCTCATTGAGCCACGCCTGCATCTGGCCAGGGTTCCAGGTGTGCTCCGCCGAATAGTGCGCAGGAGCCAGCCAGGCGTGGCGGGGCAGCGGTTGCCAGCGCCCCGGCGGGCTCTGGGCCAACAACGCCGGCCAATCCTTTTGATGCAGCCAGCGGCCCCGCAAATGCTGCGGATGTGCACCCAACGGCGGCGCGGCCTGTCCAGGCCACGGGTACAGTAGATAACCCCCCAGCCACAAATGGGCGCTGAACGCCTGGATGTCCAGACCCGCCAGCACTTCACGGCTCTCGGGGCGTGCGGATATCGGCAGTTGATGCTGGCTCAGGTGCGCCAGTTTTCGGTCGAGCCGGTCGTGGCACCCCGGACCCAGCCACTGGGCGGTGTCGTGTCCGTCGCCGGATTGCGGGCCGAGGTAGAGCTTGATCGCCAGTTCCAGGTGATGCACACCATCGCGGTCGCGCAGCAGCATGTCCAGTTCACCCAGGGTGTGTCCCTCGCGCCGAATGGGCATGTTGGCGGCAATCAGCTCAATGCCCGGCGCATGCTGCACGGCGAATTGCCAGAGACGTTCGTAGTACAGGCCCAGGCGCCGGGTCCGGGCCTGGGCCAGCCAGTGCAGCAAGCCATAACTGTCGCGGTCCAGCTGCCGCAGCCAATGCTCCAGCTTTTGCGGTGCCAGCACCCAGTCGCTGCCGGCCAGCGGGTGGCGCTGCGGCCAGGGGGTATCGCCCAGCATGGGCGGCGCGAGAATGACCCACGCCAGGTCACGCACTTCGGGATGGCGTAACTGATGAGGCAGGTGGAGCAAATCCGGAAATAGCATCATCTTGCGAGCATAGCCCGAAACCCGGGCACACCCTTGAAGCTGAAAGGATTTTGTCTACGGCCGGCTTTCGCCCATAATCGTGGTTTTCGCCGCCACACAGATCCCCGCAGGAGCCCCATGGAGCAATTTCGCAATATCGGCATCATCGGTCGCCTGGGCAGTTCCCAGGTGCTGGATACCGTCCGCCGACTGAAACGGTTTCTGCTCGATCGTCACCTGCACGTGATCCTCGAAGACACCATCGCCGAAGTGCTGCCAGGGCACGGCCTGCAAACCTCGTCGCGCAAGATGCTCGGCGAAGTCTGCGACATGGTCATTGTGGTCGGCGGTGACGGCAGCCTGCTCGGTGCCGCCCGGGCGTTGGCCAAGCACAATATTCCAGTGCTCGGCATCAACCGGGGCAGCCTGGGTTTCCTGACCGACATTCGCCCCGATGAGCTGGAAACCAAGGTCGCCGAAGTACTCGATGGCCACTATCTGGTGGAAAACCGCTTCCTGCTGCAGGCCGAAGTCCGCCGCCACGGCGAGGCCATCGGTCAGGGCGATGCCTTGAACGACGTGGTGCTGCACCCTGGCAAATCCACGCGGATGATCGAATTCGAGCTGTACATCGATGGCCAGTTCGTCTGCAGCCAGAAGGCCGACGGCCTGATCGTTGCCACACCGACCGGCTCGACCGCTTATGCGCTGTCGGCGGGTGGACCGATCATGCATCCCAAGCTCGACGCTATTGTGATTGTGCCGATGTACCCCCATACCTTGTCGGGTAGACCGATTGTGGTCGATGGCAACAGTGAGCTGAAGATCGTCGTGTCCAAGGATATGCAGATTTACCCGCAAGTCTCGTGTGACGGGCAGAACCACTTTACCTGCGCGCCCGGCGACACCATCACGGTCAGTAAAAAAGCCCAGAAACTGCGGCTGATTCACCCGCTCGACCACAACTACTATGAAGTCTGCCGGACCAAACTCGGCTGGGGCAGCAAGCTGGGGGGTGGAGGCGACTGATGCTCGATCCCGCGCGTAGCTACGACCTGATCGGTGACGTGCACGGTTGCGCTCTGACCCTGGAGCACTTGCTCGACCGACTCGGTTATCACAAACAGGGCGGCGTCTGGCGACACGATTCGCGCATGGCGGTGTTCGTCGGCGACATCATTGACCGCGGCCCGCGGATTCGCGAGGCGCTGCACATCGTCCACGACATGGTCGAGGCCGGTCACGCGCTGTGCATCATGGGCAACCATGAGTTCAACGCACTTGGCTGGGCCACGCCGGCGCTGCCCGGCAGCGGCAAGCAGTTCGTGCGCGAGCACACGCCACGCCACGCCCGCCTGCTGCATGAAACCCTGACCCAGTTCGAACAGCATCCGGGTGACTGGCACGACTTTCAGCAATGGTTCTATGAGCTGCCATTGTTTGTCGATGCCGGGCGTTTTCGCGTGGTCCACGCCTGCTGGGATGCCGGGCTGATCGAGCCGCTGCGCGCGTTGTTCCCCAACGGTTGCGTCGACGAGCCTTTTCTTCAGGCGTCGGCGCAGTCGGGTTCGTTTGCCTGCACCGTGTTCGACCGGCTGCTACGCGGCACGGACATGCGCTTGCCGCATG
This sequence comes from Pseudomonas sp. GM55, assembly GCF_000282395.1. Lineage (NCBI taxonomy): Bacteria > Pseudomonadati > Pseudomonadota > Gammaproteobacteria > Pseudomonadales > Pseudomonadaceae > Pseudomonas > Pseudomonas sp. GM55. The sequence continues at coordinate 27,285 of NZ_AKJJ01000015.1, forward strand.
GCCTGACCATGACCAGTGGCGATGGTTTAGTGCGTTCGTTCTTCCGCACCAAGTTCTGGGAAGACGATCCGAAAACCTACGGCGACATCGTGTTCCAGCCGGATGCACTACCGGAACCTGTGGCCCGGACGCCGCTGTCGTCCACCGAAAAGAACAGTCTGCTGCGCTATGGCATCGATGAGCCACTGTTGTTCGTCGGCCATTACTGGCGCAGCGGCAAGCCGGCCCCGATCCGGCCGAACCTGGCCTGCCTGGATTACAGCGCGGTGCTGTACGGCAAACTGGTCGCCTATCGACTGGATCAGGAAACCCGCCTGGATCCGCATAAATTCGTCTGGGTCGATGTCGAGCGGCCGGAGGTGCTGCAATGAGTGCTGTAGCGGTATTGCGTCTGCCATTGGCGGTGGACTTGAGCGGGTTCGTCGCGCTGCTCAAACGCATGCAAGTGCCTCATCGGGTCAGCGAGGAAGCTGGCGAGCAGGTGCTGTGGGTGCCAGACAACATCAGTGAAGACGTGCGCGCGCTGTACGAACGCTTTCCGGCGGGCGATCCCGACCAGCAACTGGCCATTCCGCAGGCGCAGACCCTCCAGCGTCCGGGTTTCGTCGAGCAATTGAAGTACGCCAGGGCCACCGCGCTGGTGCTGTTGCTGAGCGTGATCGTCGGCGCGGTGACCTTGCTCGGCGACAACCTTGAAACGATGCGCTGGCTGACCTTCCTCGAGTTCCGCGTGGTCGGCGAATACATCCACTTCACGCCACTGGCCGACAGCCTGGCGGCGGGGCAGTGGTGGCGCCTGTTCACGCCGATGCTGATCCACTTCGGCATCCTGCACCTGGCAATGAACGGCATGTGGTACTGGGAACTGGGGCGACGTATCGAGTCGCGCCAGGGCAGTATCAACCTGATCGGCCTGACCTTGCTGTTCAGCCTGGTGTCCAACTACTTCCAGTACTACATAAGCGGCCCGACCTTGTTCGGTGGCTTGTCCGGCGTACTGTACGGCCTGCTCGGGCATTGCTGGATCTTCCAGTTGCTGGCGCCGAACCCGGCTTATCGCCTGCCGCGCGGAGTGCTGGTGATGATGCTGGTGTGGTTGCTGCTGTGCCTGTCCGGGCTGGTCTCGATGATCGGCTTCGGCGAAATTGCCAACGCGGCCCATGTCAGCGGGTTACTCATCGGATGCTTCACCGGGTTGTTGGGCGGTTTGTTTAACCGCCGTAAACTGGCCGCCTAATTCAGACATGCAATAAAGAGACGGAGACCCAATGTCCTCTTTTAACGAAATGATCAAGAACATCACCGCCGATATCTACGAGAGCCTGAAACTGGCCGTGGAAATCGGCAAGTGGTCCGACGGTGGCAAACTCACCGCCGAACAACGCGAGCTGTCGTTGCAGGCGATGATCGCCTGGGAGATCCAGAACCTGCCCGAGGACCAGCGTACCGGCTACATGGGGCCGCAGGAATGCGCCTCGAAGTCGATCGAAGTACCGAATATCCTGTTCAAGTCGGATGCCATCCATTGATCGAGATTGGCCGAGGTGCAATCAGCAAAATGTCGGCGCGCCTTGACGGGGCGAATGTGCAATACGCTTTCCGTCTGGGCGAAACCGAAGTCCCGGTCAATCCGTTGATCGGCACCACGGTGCGCCTGGAATACCTGGGTGCGATTCACTGCATCCATTGCGGACGCAAGACCAAAACCAGTTTCAGCCAGGGTTACTGCTATCCGTGCATGACCAAGCTGGCCCAGTGCGACGTGTGCATCATGAGCCCGGAGCGCTGCCACTTCGACGCCGGCACCTGCCGGGAACCGGAATGGGGCGAGAAGTTCTGCATGACCGATCACGTGGTGTACCTGGCCAACTCGTCGGGGGTGAAAGTCGGGATTACCCGGGCCACCCAGTTGCCGACCCGCTGGCTCGACCAGGGGGCGAGCCAGGCCTTGCCGATCATGCGCGTATCGACCCGGCAACAGTCCGGTTTCGTCGAGGATCTGTTCCGTAGCCAGGTGGCCGACAAGACTAACTGGCGTGCTTTACTCAAGGGCGATGCGGCGGCCGTGAACCTGGCCGAGGTCCGCGATCGACTGTTCGACAGCTGCGCCGAAGGACTGTTGGGGCTGCAGCAACGATTTGGCTTGCAGGCTATCCAGACGGTTACCGACGTCGAACCGTTGGAAATCCGCTACCCGGTCGAGCAATACCCGGCGAAGATTGTCAGCTTCAACCTGGACAAGAACCCGATTGCCGAAGGCACGCTGATGGGGGTCAAGGGCCAGTACCTGATCTTCGACACCGGCGTGATCAATATTCGTAAATACACGGCTTACCAGCTCGCCGTGCATCAGTAAGGACTCCAGCATGCGCACCGAACAACCGAAGATGATTTACCTGAAGGACTATCAGGCGCCCGAGTACCTGATCGACGAAACGCACCTGACCTTCGAGTTGTTCGAGGACCACAGCCTGGTCCATGCGCAACTGGTGATGCGCCGCAACCCCGAGCGTGGCCCGGGGCTGCCGCCGCTGGTGCTGGACGGCCAACAGCTGGAGCTGTTATCGGTCACCCTGGCCGACCGTGAGCTGGGCGCCGCCGACTACCAGTTGACTGAAAATCACCTGACCCTGCACCCGACCAGCACCACCTTCACGGTCGACACCAGCGTGCGGATCCACCCGGAAACCAACACCGCGCTGGAAGGCCTGTACAAGTCCGGCACGATGTTCTGCACCCAGTGCGAGGCCGAAGGCTTTCGCAAGATCACCTACTACCTCGACCGTCCGGACGTGATGAGCACGTTCACCACCACGGTCGTCGCCGAACAACACAGCTATCCGGTGCTGCTGTCCAACGGCAACCCGATTGCTTCCGGTCCTGGCGAAGACGGCCGGCATTGGGCGACCTGGGAAGACCCGTTCAAGAAACCGGCGTACCTGTTTGCGCTGGTGGCCGGCGACCTGTGGTGCGTCGAAGACAGCTTCACCACCATGAGCGAGCGCACTGTGGCGTTGCGCATTTACGTCGAACCGGAAAACATCGACAAGTGCCAGCACGCCATGAACAGCCTGAAGAAGTCCATGCGTTGGGACGAAGAGGTCTATGGTCGCGAGTACGACCTGGACATCTTCATGATCGTCGCCGTGAATGACTTCAACATGGGCGCCATGGAGAACAAGGGCCTCAATATTTTCAACTCCAGCGCCGTGCTGGCCAAGGCCGAAACCGCCACCGATGCCGCGCACCAGCGGGTCGAGGCGATCGTCGCCCATGAATACTTCCACAACTGGTCGGGCAACCGCGTGACCTGCCGCGACTGGTTCCAGCTGTCGCTCAAGGAAGGCTTCACCGTGTTCCGCGATGCCGGTTTCTCCTCGGACATGAACTCGGCCACGGTCAAGCGCATCCAGGACGTGGCGTACCTGCGCACCCACCAGTTCGCCGAAGACGCCGGCCCCATGGCCCACGCCGTGCGCCCGGACAGCTTCATCGAGATTTCCAACTTCTACACCCTGACCGTGTATGAAAAGGGTTCGGAAGTGGTCGGCATGATTCACACCTTGCTCGGTGCCGAAGGCTTCCGCAAAGGCAGCGACCTGTACTTCGAACGCCACGACGGCCAGGCGGTGACCTGCGATGACTTCATCAAGGCCATGGAAGATGCCAATGGCGTCGACTTGACGCAGTTCAAACGCTGGTACAGCCAGGCCGGTACACCGCGCCTGGCAGTGAGCGAGTCTTATGACGCGGCGGCAAAAACCTACAGCCTGACCTTCCGCCAGAGCTGCCCGCAAACCCCGGACAAGGTTGAAAAACTGCCGTTCGTGATCCCGGTTGAGCTGGGGCTGCTGGATGCCAAAGGGGCAGCGATTGCCCTGCGTCTGTCCGGTGAAGCCAGCGCGCAAGGAACCTCGCGGGTCATCTCGGTGACCGAGGCCGAGCAGACCTTCACCTTCGTCGACATCGCCGAACAACCGCTGCCGTCGTTGCTGCGTGGTTTCTCGGCACCGGTAAAACTGAGCTTCCCGTACAACCGCGACCAGTTAATGTTCCTGATGCAGCACGACAGCGATGGCTTCAACCGCTGGGATGCTGGTCAGCAATTGTCGGTGCAGGTGTTGCAAGAGTTGATCGCCCAACAGCAGAAGGGCGAAGCGCTGGTACTCGATCAGCGTCTGGTGTCCGCGCTGCGCACGGTGCTTTCGGATGAGTCACTGGATCAGGCGATGGTGGCGGAAATGCTGTCGCTGCCGAGCGAAGCGTACCTGACCGAGATCAGCGAAGTGGCGGATGTCGATGCCATCCACATCGCCCGCGAGTTTGCCCGCAAGCAACTGGCCGACGCGCTGTTCGAAGGTCTGTGGCAGCGTTATCAGGGTAATCGCGAATTGTCGAAGCAGACGCCGTACGTGGCCGAAGCCGAGCATTTCGCTCGTCGTGCCCTGCAAAACATCGCGCTGTCGTACCTGATGCTCAGCGGCAAGCCGCAAGTATTGGCCGCAACCCTGGAGCAGTTCGACGCGTGCGACAACATGACCGAGCGCCTGACCGCACTCGCCGTGTTGGTCAATTCGCCGTTCGAGGCCGAAAAAGCCAAGGCACTGGCCAGCTTCGCCGAGCACTTCATGGATAACCCGCTGGTCATGGATCAGTGGTTCAGCGTCCAGGCCGGCAGTGTGTTGCCGGGTGGTCTGGAGCGGGTTCGTCAGTTGATGCAGCATCCTGCGTTCAACATCAAGAATCCGAACAAGGTGCGGGCACTGATTGGTGCGTTTGCCGGGCAGAACCTGATCAACTTCCACGCCGCCGATGGTTCCGGGTATCGCTTCCTCGCGGATCTGGTGATCGAGTTGAATGGCTTCAATCCGCAGATTGCTTCTCGCCAGTTGGCGCCTTTGACTCGCTGGCGCAAGTATGACAGTGCTCGTCAGGCGTTGATGAAGGGGGAGCTGGAGCGGATTCGTGCTTCCGGTCAGTTGTCCAGCGATGTGTTTGAAGTGGTCAGCAAGAGTTTGGCTTGATTTTGGCTTTTGAACTTGGCGGCCTTTGGGCCGACC
>NZ_AKJJ01000016.1:0-39239 GCF_000282395.1 Pseudomonas sp. GM55
TCAGGAGTTGCTTGACCATTGCAACGTCACTGGTCAAGACCAAGCCGATAGCCACACAGCAGGCGATAAGGTGGAAATACACAACGCCCAAACGAACATATTCCACGGCTGGCGAAGAAAGAAAACTAAGATCCATGGTTGCCTCTTTGTTTTAATAGTGAATCAACATGACGCTCGGCACGGATTAATTGGAATTTTCCGTTGCGGATGGCAGTCAATATCCACTCATTACTAATAATTAATCTGGCGGCATTACGCGGCCAAGATAAATGTGAGTTTCACGAATGATCTATTAGTCATTCGGCACTTCCATTTTTAGGTAACAAAAAACCCCAATCGCACTTGGTGCATATGAGGTTTAACTTCCGCTTCTGGGGGGTAGGTGAGGATCAGAGCCCGTGTCACCTGCTGCGTATTCTGAACGGAAAAATCCGTGTGCGTTCATTTTTTGATCAACTTTACTGACCAACGGCAGTGTTCGTGGTTAATTGCACATTGCCAGCTTTGGCGGCGCAGCCCGCGTCGTTGACAGCTTTTCGGCGATTCGGAGGGCGGGGGAGAGCCCCATCGATTTTTTCGTCTTTTTTTCCAGATTCCATAGGGAAAATCGGGTTGGCATGACCAAGTCGGTCATAAAAATCCCCTTGATTTGGTTAACCAACCAGTTAAAAGCACTGCCTTTTTTCCCTCGAAAAAAGCGCACTCGCAGCGTTGCCACAGTGGATGATTATATATTGTGGCCGGTAGCAATCGACCAATGGCCAGACATTCGAGTTGTATTTCCAACAACCCTCGCACACGCCTCAGGCCGCGCCGAACTCCAGGCAAGCGAGCCATTGCTGGCTGGCGGACGCCGCCACGATGACAGTCGATCGTCATGACAGGTCAAGAATCGGACCCGCCAGAAGGGCGGGTCCGACGGGGATCAGAGTTTCGGCAATTGCCCGATGCGGCCCATCATCTCGGTCACGATCTGCAAGTCCAGCAGGAACTGCCCGGTGGTCTTGAACTCGTTGTCGTTGTGACCGGTGTATTTGACGTCCGGCATGGCCAGGCCGAATTGCACGCCATTCGGCAGTTCGTGCACCGACGTGGCGCCGGCGGAGGTGCCGAACTTGTGTTCCATGCTGAGGTTTTCGCTGGCCGCCGCGAGCAGGGCCTTGACCCATTCGCCCTCGGGGTTGCGGTACATCGGTTCGGCAATCGACAGGTCGAAGGCCGGTGCGATCCCGGTCTTCTTGCTCCAGGCGTCCAGCTTTGCGGCGATTTCGGATTTGAGTGCTTCAGGTGATTTGCCCTTCGGCACGCGCAGGTTCACCGCGAGCTTGAAGGCTTTGTCATCCATCCCGACATAGGTCAGGGACGTGGTCAGCGGGCCCATGAACTCATCGGCAAAACCGACACCCAATTTTCCACCCAGGTAATCCAGCCCCCAGTTGTCGGCAGCGTAGCGGGCAGCGTCGGTGATCTGGTTGTGCTTGAGCGCCACCTTGCCGTCAAGGCTATTGATGAAGTCGAGCATCCTGGCCACCGGGTTGACGCCGGACTCGGGTTCGGAGGAGTGCGCGGACACGCCGGTGACTGTCAGTGTGACGTCCTTGCCGTCGGCTTTGGCAGCGACCTCGAAGTTGCCGCCGTTGCGCTTGGCATACTCGGCGCCGGCCTTTTGCAGGCTGGCGGCCAGTTCGGCGGGCTTGTCGGTCACCAGGGTCGCAACCGATGTCGACGGAATCTGGTTGGTGGCCAGGCCGCCGGTCATGGTGGTGATTTCCGCGCCCTGGCCTTGAGCGTTGCGCTTGGCGAAGCTGGCCATGACGGTGCCGTAGCCTTTCTCGGCGATCACCACCGGGTAACCACCATCCAGCGCCAGGTTGTAGTTGGGGGTCGGGTTGCGTTCGAAGTAGTAGGGGATGGCGTCGCCCGTTGTTTCTTCGGTGGTGTCGACCAGCAGCTTGAAGTTTCTGGCCAGCGGCAGCTGCTCTTCCTTGATGATCTTCATGGCGTAGAGCGCCACCACGATGCCGTTCTTGTCATCCTCGGTGCCGCGGCCATACATGCGATCGCCGACCAGGGTGACCTTGAATGGATCGAGGCGGGTGCCGTCCTGCAGCACCCAGTTCTCTGGCGTCACTGGCACCACATCGGCATGGGCGTGAATGCCCACGACTTCATCGCCGGTGCCTTCGAGGGAAATCTCATAGACGCGGTTGTCGATGTTGCGGAAATTCAGGTTGAACGCCTGGGCCAGGCCTTTGAGCTTCTCGGCAATCTTGATGAATTCGGGATTGTCGTGCTGGGCAATGTTGTCCACGCGCACGGTCGGAATGGCCACCAGCTCCTTCAAGGTTTCGGTGGCCGCGCTGCCATATTTCACTCGGGCATAGAGGCCAAGCAAACGATGGATCCGGTTTTGCTGCTCAGCAGTAAGCGACTTGTTGTCGAGAAACGCATGGATGGCCGGACCGAGGTCGTCGGTTTTGGCGATATCGCTCTTGGCCAAACCTTCCAGGAACTGCCTGAAATCCTTGACCGACGCATCACTGAAGGACTTCAGGATGATTGCGCTCTGTTGTGGCGTGATGTTGGCGTGGGCAGCGCTGGTGAACGATGAAAGGCTGGCGAGCATGAGGGTGGTCGCAGCCAGATGCTTGAGTGAAAAATCCATTGCTGGGGGCATTCCTTTGCAGGTGGTTTGTAAGAAATATCTGATCGTTTAATCAGAAACATTTGCAAACTAACACCACGAGCCTGTGAAACGGGAGCCCCTGAAGTGGGATCTGTCGCACAGAAATGCAAAAGCGGCGCAGAAACGAAAAACCGTTCTATCAATGCTTACATTCCGAGAACACCACTTTGCAGGTACCCGGCGTGCCGCCGGATCGGCCGGCATAGCGTATGCAATTACTCAGGGATTTCTGGCGAGCGATGGCCAAAGTGTCGCCCCAGGCGAGGCCACCCTCGCCGATGGTGGGGAGTGCCTTGGCAAAGCAGACTGAGCCGGTGTTTGTGGCTGGAGCTTGGGCTGGAGCCGTAGCCATAGCCGTGCTGGCTTTGCCTGAACATCCGGCCAGCAGCGCCAGGTTGGCGGCGAGCAGGGAAAACAGGATCCATGACGAGCGTCGGCGCGCAGTTTGTCCTGTCATCCCGGTTCCCCCTGTCTCAAGAGGCGTGTTCGAGGTTGTGTCTATTCAGATTAGGCGCCTGTCAGGACATCATCCAACTTCGGCTGGTTTTTTCCTCAATCAACAGAGTCATGTGTTTTTGGCATTGGTCCTGCCCAATTGGCTCTATAGACCACTGAACATACTGATGATCACGGCATTGACCAGGTCAATGAAAAAGCCACACACCAGCGGCACGATCAGGAAGGCCTGGTGGGCGGCACCGTACTTTTGCGTCACGGTCGACATGTTGACGATGGCCGTCGCCGTGGAACCGAGGGCAATCCCGCCGAATCCGGAAGCAATCACGCTGGCTTCGTAATTGCGCCCCATAAAGCGGAACACCACAAAATACGTATAGATGACCGTCAGCAGAATCTGCAGGGTCAATGCGCACAGAATGAACATCAACGCGCCGCTGAGTTGCCATAGCTGAAGCCCCATCAGGGCCATGGTCAAAAACATGCCCAGACAGATATCGGAGATCAGCGACAGGCCCAGGCTGGCACCGCTCCAGGTTTTCAGTCGTTGATCGCCCACAAAGGCCAGAACGAGGTGGTGAATGACGATGCCCGCGAACAGACAACTGACAAATTTCGGCAAGGTGACGCCGGCTTCGACCAGCAGCAGGTTGAGCCCATAGCCGAGCATCAGGGTCAGGTTGAGCCACATCCAGGCCCAGAGCACGTCGTAGTAGTCCAGTGGCTTGCTCGGTTGTTGCTCGAGAATGCCGACTTCCAGGTCCGCATCCCGGGACGGCGTCAGTTGATAGCGGCGTATCAGTCGGTTGGCGATAGGGCCGCCGATGACGCATGCGGCAATCAGGCCGACGGTGTTGCTGGCGATGCCCAGCTCGTGCGCGTTACCGATGCCCAGTTTTTCGACGAAAAGCGGTGCCCAGGCCAGGGTGGTGCCCACCCCGCCCGTGAGGGAAATGGAGCCCACCATCAAACCGGCCTTGGGATCGAGTCCAAAAGCTTGGGCCACACCCATGCCCAGCGAGTTCTGCAGGAGAATGAACACCGCGGCGAGTAACAGCAGGATCAGCAGCGGGCGCCCACCCTTGAGCAGTTGGCGCATGTCCGATTTCAAGCCAATGCCGGCAAAGAAATAGAGCAGCAGGGTGTCGCGAACCTGCAGATCGAATTCGATCTGGATATTCAGGCCGAAGTAAAGCAAGGACGTAACTGCCGCACAGACGAAGCCGCCGACGACCGATTCGGGGATGCAGTATTGACGGAGAAAGGCGTTGTGCTGGACGAGTGTTTTGCCGAGGAAAAGCAGGAGAATGGCAAGGGTGAAACTCACGAGGCCGTGAACTTGCAAGAGCTGTGAAGTCATTTAAGGCCTACCTAAAAACTGGAAAATCATTATCAGGATTCGGTCAGTCAATGTTTAGACCTGTATCAATGACTCGGTCGATACAGTAACTGCCAGCCTTGCTTTCAGATGGCTCGCTGATCATCCGCTACGTCTTTACGCCAGGAGTGAGGACAGCCTAGCCTAAATGGGAAAACCCACTGCGTTCGCATAGGCCGTCATCACGTCGCCGATGGCCAATCAAATATCTGACATTAGCGCTCGATCAGACTTGTAGGAGCGAACTTGCTCGCAATGGTCGTTAACGATGCCGCGTGTTTACTGACTAAACACAGCGCTCTTGAGTCCATCGTCGGAACGCCGCCCGGAGCAAGCTCGCTCCTACAGTGAGTAGATCGTTATCAACGCACGGCTGGAAATGTGTTGACCTGACTGTTTCGTACCAACAGACTTTCGTTCTCTTGTGTATTTCTAATAGGTCTGTTTGATGCGTAAATCATTCTCCGTCTTAGCGTTAAGTCTTCTTGTAGCGCAGTACTCCCTTGCCGGCGAAGCCACCAACACGGCTGTCGGTGGCGGTCTCGGCGGTGCCCTTGGAAGCGTGGTCGGCCAGGCCATGGGGGGTAGCACGGGCGCCGCGATCGGAGCCGGTGTAGGCGGTGCGGCTGGGGGCGCAATGACGGCGAAGAGCGGCAAGAAGACGGAGTCAGCTATTGGTGGTGGTCTCGGTGCAGCGGGCGGTCAGGTCATCGGCAACAGTGTCGGCGGTTCCACCGGTGGCTTGATCGGCGCCGGACTGGGCGGCGCGGCAGGTAGTGCTATCGGCAACAATATGGCCGATGACGACCACCACAATTCCGACTACAAACATAAGAACAAGTATAAATATAAGCACAAACACAAGCATGACGACTGATTGCGGGTGCTGAGATAGAGCTATCGAGACAGTTGTTTCAAAAGGGGGCGGGCTAACGCCCCCCCCTGATTGCCGCCAACAGCGCAGGCCAGCGACCCGGCTACATTCATCCTCCACAGCAATGACCATCTCTATGTGTAAAGACCACTGCATTGCGGTCGGTGCTGCACATGTTGATGAAAGCTTATCTTGAAAACGCAAATGCTAATTTGTATCATTAGTTTTCAATATCAGCGAAGCAGGGAACGCAGCGCCCAAACAATAATAAGGTCAAGGCAATGCTCAAAATGCTTCTCGTATACGGTCATCTGCTTGCTACGTGTATTGCCCTGGGGAGGGTGTTGCAGGCGGATCACAAGCTTTGGAGTTGGCGCAAGGAAACACTGGACCAGGCGCGGCTTGAGTACATTGATGAAACTCAGAGGATCGTCAGCCTCGCCCTGCTGGCCCTTTGGGCAAGTGGATTGTTGCTGGTGCTCCAGGGTTACCTCAACGAAGGCGATGCGTATCTGCTCAATCAAAAACTCTGGGCCAAGGTGACTGTCGTCACGCTACTTAGCCTGAACGGTGCATTGTTGCATCGAGTTGGCTTCCCGCTGCTGCAAAAGGCTCCATTCGTTGCACTGCGCAGTGCAGGCCGCACACGGCTCGCCTTGTTGGGCGCGCTTTCCATGAGCGGTTGGCTGTTCGCCGCTTTCCTGGGGGTGGCCCGAGCCTGGAATCATGTGTTGCCTTATCAACATGTGATGGGAGCATTCGCCGCATTCTCGTTACTGGCTTGTTGCGTGGCACTTGCAGTCGCCAGCAGGGCGGGCAGTGTCGATGCGCAAGAAAACTCGGTCCCGGGGTAGCTATCAATGACGTGCAGCCGGTTCGTTGGCTTGTGCGAAGTCCGCTGAATTGTGGCGGGCTTCAACGAATCGGGCTGCAGTCAGGGACATTTGCGAAAACGCTGGATGTCTTCGTCCGGGAAGCGGGGGGAGAGGGTGAGTCCTTCGCCTGTTTGAAGACCTTCGACTGCGCAAGAACTGCACCGAAATGTTCCAGACTTGTCCCCCCTGTCGAAAAGGCTGATCAGCTGATACTGGTAGTGCTGGCAGTCCTCCCGCCCCATTCCGGTGTTGTCCCAGCCGCCGTCACGTCTCGGTGATCGCCCGTGGTAGAGGCCTTTCGACCACTCGTCCTGTTCCATGGCCAATTGGCCATCTCCCGATAATTCGATGGTGCCCCCAACCGCCGGTCGGCTTTCTCCTGTACCGGTTGACCTTGAGCCAGAAAGGGCTAATTTCAATGCGTGGGAAAAAATCCCACGCTAAATATTGAAGATGGACTGTAAGTCTGACGGGTTGCTCCCTAGCCGCTCCCGGTTTGCAACGCGGATAGCGTTGGCACTGCTCGCGGCAAATCATCAGGAGAATGCACGATGAACACTTACCTGCTTTTCAAGAAAGGTTTACTGGCGCTGGCCATCGGCGGCGTCCTCTCGGCTTCCATCGTTTTGGTACCCGATTTCGTTTCCCATGATTCGAGTGCCTATGCCAAAGATGGCGGCGGCGGCGGCGGTGGCGGTGGCGGTGGCGGTGGCGGTGGCGGTGGCGGTGGCCACGGCGGAGGCGGTAGTGGCGGTGGTGGCAATGGCGGTGGCGGTAGCGGCGGTGGCGGCCATGGTGGCAACGGCGGTGGCGGTAGCAGTGGTGGAGGCCATGGTGGCAACAGTGGTCACAGTGGCAGCGACCATGGGAATGGGAATTCAGGCCATGGCGGTCCTGGAAGTTCGAACTCCGGTCGCGGTGGCACCCATGCAGAAGCAGGTGACGACCACGGCAACCACGTCGGCGGTGAGCCGGGTGATGACCACGGTGTTCACGTCGGCGGTGAGCCGGGTGATGACCACGGCGTTCACGTCGGCGGCGAGCCGGGTGACGACCGCGGTGTTCACGTCGGCGGCGAGCCGGGTGACGACCGCGGCGTCCATGTCGGTGGCGAACCCGGCGACGACAACAGCCAGATGTGAGGCGGGCTGATGACCTCATGCAAAACCCGGGGGACGGGTTTTGCATGAGGCACGGCAGAAATACATGCCTGCATTCATGGGATTATTTCCCACACGGCTATACTGGGGTTATCTGACCAGGAATGCACTGAATGCAATCGTCTACCTTGCCCACCTCGCTCCTCAAAGCCTTGCGACATGTCATGCGGCCGCTGGTACGCCTGATGCTGCGCAAAGGTGTGACCTATCTGGTGTTTGCCGACCTGCTCAAGGAGGTTTTTGTCGAAGTGGCTGACCGTGAGTTCCGTCTGGGCGACAAGGCTCCGACCGACAGCCGCATCAGCCTGCTCACCGGCGTGCACCGCAAGGATGTACGGCGTTTGCGCAACACCAGCGACCCCGCTTCCTCCACGCTCCCGGAAAACATCACCTTCGGTGCGCAACTGGTCAACGCCTGGACCAGCGCACCCTTCTGCAATGACGCCGGCCAGCCACTGCCATTGCCTCGATTGGCCAGTGTCGGCGGCGACTGTTCCTTTGACGCCCTGGTGGCGAAGGTCAGCACGGATATCAGGGCACGAGTGGTGTTGGACGAGTGGCTGCGCCTGGGCGTCGTCCGCCTGGACGAACAGGAGCGCGTGCACCTCGAAGCCCAGGCCTTCGTGCCGCAAAAGGGCTTCGATGAGAAAGCTGCTTACCTGGGGCATAATCTGCACGATCATGCCTGCGCCGCGGTCCATAACCTGAGCAGCGAGGGGCCGGCCTTTTTTGAACGCAGCGTCCACTATGACGCACTGGCCCCGATGAGCGTCGAGGCACTGCGCGAGGCCGTTGCCAATGAGGGGATGCAGACCCTGTTGAGCTTCAACCGACTCGCCGCCGAACTGGAATTCCAGGACCTGCCCAGCCTTGAAGCACGCCAGCGCATCACGGTCGGCCTGTACTTCTACACTGAGGCTTCCGACTCCAATTCATCGATGGCCCCTAAGCCATGACAGTCAATTTGCGCCTGATTCGAGCAACCGCCCTCGCTCTGGGCTTCGGGTTTGCGATTACGTTGCAAGCAGCCCCAGCCTGTGTCAGCCAGAATGATGCGGGCACAATTGGAGTGCCGGTCATACAGGCTCCTGGTGGCACCGGCGGTACGGGCGCGGCGCCTGGCGGCATGGGCGGTACTGGCATAGGCACCGATAACGGCGGGGTGGGCGGTACCGGCGCACCGATGACAAAACGCCCCGGCGGCATTGGCGGCACCGGTGCCGTTGCAGGCGGTGTAGGTGGCACGGGCATCAGCGACGACAACGGCGGGATCGGTGGCACCGGCATTGTCGGCACCATCACCGGGTTCGCCTCGATCTGCGTCAATGGCGTGGAAGTGCACTTCAACAACAATGTGCCTGTCAGCGAGAACGGTATTGACACCACCAGCACCCAGCTGGCAGTAGGCCAAGTGGTGGCCGTGGAAGCGTTCAAGTCCCGGCGCGGTCTGGAGGCCGGGCGCATTTCCATCCTGCATGTCTATGAAGGGCCCTTGACAGCCCTGCCACGCGATTCCATGCCCATGCGCGTCATGGGGCAACCGGTACGCCTGGCCAGCGGTGCTCAAGTCGCTGCCGGTCTGCGCCCGGGTGATCCCGTACGGGTCAGCGGGCTGCGCGATGCCCGTGGTGAAGTGGTGGCCAGCCGCATCGACCGCGCGCCCGGGCTCAAGGAGGCCAGTGCTATCGGGCCGGTGGATCGCAGCGGTTATCTCCAGGGGCTGAAACTCAGCAATCACCCTGGTCCGGCGCAGGAAATGCTGGTGCGCGGCCAGTGGTCCGGCCGTGAGCTGGACGTGACCCAAAGCCGCCCCGACCCGAGCCTGCCCTTCATTGGCCGGGTACGCAATGCAGTGATCGAGGGGCTGGTGCAGGGCCGGCAGGACCGCCATGTGGTGGTGGGTGGCTTTAATGTGACGCTGGCGCGCGACACCGTATTTGTGGGTGTGCAGCCTTCGGAGCTGGCGCTGGATCGACGCGTGCGGGTCACTGGCGTGTTCAGCGGCGCGCGGGATGTGCAGGCCATTCGTATCGAAATGCCCCGCGAGCGTTCCGATTCGCCAGCCGGGAACCAGCACGGGAAACCCCGAACCAGTGAGCAAAACACGGACGACTCAAGTGGATCGAGTAACTCGGGTAGCTCCAACAGCTCGGACAACTCTGGTAGCTCGGGCAGTTCCGGCAGCTCGGGGGGCTCGGGTATTGACAGGAGCGGCCGCTCCGGCAGCGAAAACAGCGTCGGCGACGATACTCGCCGCGGGGGCATTGACAGTCATGGCGGCGGCGACAGAACGGAAAGCGTGGACAAGTCCGGCAGGTCGGAGCGTGTCGAGCAACCCGACAAAGTCGAGAGGGTAGAGAGGGTAGAGAGGGTAGAGAAAGCGGAAAAGGTCGAGCGCCCCGAAAAGGTTGAAAAGGTCGAACGCCCGGAGAAAGTCGAGAAAGTTGAACGGCCAGAAACAGTCGAGAAGGTAGAGAAAGTCGAAAAGGTCGAGCCGGTTGAAAAAATCGATCACTCTGGCAGGCCGGGTTAAAAGTGCAGTCGTGATGCACTATCGTCATAAGTGACTAGGCTGGGTAAGTCACACAACAAAACACGCGTGTGAACTTCGATGACGCAAGACACGAGGTGAACATGAACCGCAAGCGCATCCTGTTCGTCGGTTTGCTTGCCAGCCTGGCCTTGCCAGCCCAGGCCGATACCTTCACGACCTCGATCGGCACCGACTACTCTCGGGGCGATTATGGCACCGGTACGACTTCCGAAACCTGGTACGTCCCGCTGGTGGGCAAATACCAGACCGGCCCCATGACCTACAAGCTCACCGTGCCCTGGCTGCGGATCACCAACCCTTCGGTCGGCCCCGACGGCGAGCCGCTGCCCGGCGGCTGCGGCAAAGTTGAAAGTGGTTTGGGCGACACTATCGCCGGTGCCGACTATGCCGTGTTTGAGGACAGTGTTGGCGGGCTGTTCGTGGACCTGATCGGCAAGGTCAAGTTGCCTACAGCCGACGAAGACAAGTGCCTGGGCACCGGCAAAACCGACTATTCCGCCCAGGTCGATGTCACCAAATCCTTTGGTCTTGTGACCGGATTTGCCACCCTGGGCTGGAAAAAATTCGGCGATCCGTCGGGCTCCGACTTCGACGACCCGATATTCACCAGTCTGGGCTTCGCCATACCCGTGTTTACGCGCACCTCGGCGGGCGCGTCCTACGACTGGCGGCAGAAGGTTGTTTCCACGGGCGACCCGATCAAGGAGCTCACCCTTTTCCTGACGCACAAGCTCAATCAGCACTGGAAGTTTCAGTTGTATGCCGTCAAGGGCTTTTCCGATGCCAGTCCGGATGGCGAGGCTGGACTGTTGTTCAGTCACACCTTCTGATACCCACCCTGCTTTCCTGCACTGATCGAGACCGGGGCCTGTTGCACCCCCCGGTTCGGTGACGCCGGCCAGTAAGTTTTGGTGTCCGTGAGAATCAGTCCAGATGTTCGGTCGTTGACACTCGGGCTGACAGCACTAATCTATAGGTGTGGGAATAATTCCCACGCAAATTTGCTAACTGGCTCTGAGGGATCGTGCGGATACCGCAGTTGCTCGTTATTGCTGCAGATTTATGTTCGTGCCGGTTGGTTGGCCGCTCCAATGGGCGGCCGGGAACTCACTGGACATTGCGTTCGATACGGAGATGACGACGCAACTCCAAGCGGAGGTGCATCATGCTGCTCAAGAAATGTTTGTTGGCTCTGGCGATTGGCGGAGTCCTGTCGGCATCGACTGTCCTGGTGCCTGATTACATCGGTAGTTTCTCCAGTGTATATGCCAAAGACGGTGGCAGCGGTGGAGGCGGTGGTGGTCACGGCGGAGGCGGTGGCTCCGGAGGTGGTGGTCACGGTGGTGACGGCGGAGGCGGCCACGGCGGAGGCGGTAGCGGTAGCGGTGGCGGAGGCGGAAGCGGAAGCGGTGGCGGCGGTGGTCACGGTGGTGACGGCGGAGGTGGTCACGGCGGAGGCGGTAGCGGTGGCGGTGGCTCCGGAGGTTCCGGAGGCGGTGGTCATGGTGGTGACGGCGGTGGTCACGGTGGTGACGGCGGTGGCGGCCATGGTGGTGCTGCAGGCCATGGCGGTGACGGTCATGGCGGTCCGGGGCGCGGTGACGCTGACCATGGTGGTATGGCCGGGAACAGAGGCCCGGGCAATGCGCATGACAACGACAACGACAACGCGGATGACAACGACAACGATGCCGCACATGCAGCCAGGGACGCTGCCAGAAACGACGCAGATGCAGCCCGGGACGCTGCCAGAGCTGAAGCGAACGCAGCCCGGGATGCTGCCAGAGCTGCTGCAGATGCAGCCCGGGATGCCGCCAGAGCTGATGCGGACGCAGCTCGGGACGCTGCAAGAGCTGCTGGCGTAGTGGGCGCCGATGCAGCCCGGGACGCTGCCCGGGCCGCGGCAGATGCAGCCAGGGACGCTGCCCGGGCTGCTGCAGATGCGGCCCGGAACGCTGCCAAGGCAGACGCCGATGCAGCCAGAGAGGCTGCCAAGGCTCAGGCGAGGGCAGCCAGAGAGCCAAGAGAAGCCAGAGAGGCTAACGAGGAGGCTAACGAGGCGGCCAGAGAAGCTAACGAGGCGGCCAGAGAGGCTAACGAGGCAGCTAACAAGGCTGCCAGAGAAGCTAACGAGGCGGCCAGAGAGGCTAACGAGGAGGCTAACAAGGCGGTCAGAGAGGCTAACGAGGAGGCTAGAGAGGCGGCCAGAGAGGCTAGAGAGGACGCCCTTGATGCGCCGGATGTCGACGTGGTTGAGGTAGAGAACTAGGCCTGCACCTGGTGCAATGTGCACGGCAGGCATACCCGTAGAAAACGTCCCGGGAGTCTGAGGGACGTATCGGTAAAGAGTCGCAAGCCCTGTAGAGTCACGGGGGTTTGCGACTTGTTTTTGAACTGTTTGAAGTTTGTTTGGTGGTTAAGAAATGCCCGGCAAGTCGCCGGGCATTTTCATTCCTGAAACCTTTGTCGCAGGGGATCAGTTCGCCGTTTCCGGTTGAGACTCGGCGGCCCCCCCTTGGCCGCCAGTGGCTTGCTTCTGGTGTTGACCCTGGCCCGACAAATGCGTGAGCACAATCTGCGTCACGGGGTCGATGCGGCCTGTTGATGATGACGGACACCTGTATTGTCTGGCAATGACAGGTTCAGGCCACTTGCTGTCCGTCGCGAAGGGCTGCAAACGACCGGAGAGACGTCGGCAAACAGTGGGTCAGATTCAAGATCCTGGAGTAACTGCTTCCGGCCGTTATCTACCTGACGCAAAACCTGGTTATCCCCGGCACGCAGCCGGCCAGATGCGCGCGGCTATCGGTCCAGCAGAGGTGCCAGCAGTGCACACATGCCGCGCCAGTGCGAACCCTCCCAGTAAACTCGTTGGCAGGCGTCGCAGCGCAGGAAGTGTGAATAGAGGACACCAATGCGTGGTGGCACCTGCGTCCGGGCCAGTTCCAGGCTGATCTCGTGCAGCGGCAGGTTGCAATGGAGGCACAGGCTGAATGGCCGCGCGCTACGCGCCAGGTCGAGGCGCTCGTACAATTCGCGCAGTTGCAGTGACGGTTTCAGTGCGTGCACGTAACAGCCGTGGCTGATGATCCGCCGCTTGAGCAGTTCGCGGTCGCGGGTTAGCACGATGCGTCCTTGCTGCGCAGCGATCTCGGCGATTTCGCCATCCTCGAAGCCATTGTCGTAGAGGGTGTCGAAGCCGCTCATGCGCAGCAGGCTGGCCAGCCCGCCAAGGTGCGCATCAGCGACGAAGCGCAGCACCCGTAAAGGTTGCGCGCGAACCTTGAGCAGCGGGCTGATGTCCAGCGCTTCGAACTTGGGATACACCGCCAGCCGGTCACTGTCGAAGATCGCCCGCTCGAGGCCCACCGACTCGCCGTTGAGCAGCACCAGTTCGACCTCCGTGTGCGGTACTCCGAGCGCCTCGATCATGTGCTTGACCGTCGCCCCTTGCGCGCATTCGCAAGTAAAGGACTGCCGCCGCCGTTCGGCCGGCAGGAAATCGTTGAGCTCCTCGTAGAAGCGGAAGGTTGCACTGGTCATGTTGAACAGTATGGCAGGGCTGCAGGATGAGCGAGCCCAGTCCGGGCATCTTCTCCGGCAGGCCCCAATCTTTCAGCGGGCGCTTCGTAGCTTATTTCTTCTTGATCAGTTTACTCATGTAGTACTTTAGGCTTAAACGATCTTTGGGCCTTGGTTTATAGTGGGTTTTGTTTCTTTGTGTGGGGTCGGCCGCCATGGTTCCTGCGGTGTAGTAATAAAGCGCTATAGACTTGCGGGTGATGTGCTCTGGAGTCGTTAAAGGCTCCGGGTGCCCATGATTGCTGTCTTTGTCTGTGTTGAAAATGACACAGCGATTGTAAATTGGCAGGACTTTTTTAAGGCAGGTTTTCATGTCGACATCCCAGAGTTCCAGGTTGCCGCCGTACTCCTCTCGCCAGTCTTCACTCAGGTAAATAATGACATTCAGTCTGCGCTCGACATTAAGCTTTTTGTTGAGCCTGAAGTCCGAATGCACACCCAGGAAACCACCGCTTTTCGTTTCATGCAGGCCGCCACCGGTAAAGTAGGGGTCGGGTATCAAGCCTTCGATGCCTGTGAGCTTTTCAAGAAACTGCAGCATGGGCGCCGAATTGAAGGCGTTGAAGATAGTCTTCAGATAGGGGGAGCATTCGTTGGGACTGATTTGACGTTTTCGTTGGCCTTTATAACCGCGCTCGTAGAGCATTTCGTTGTTGGTTGGCTCGATTGGGAAGTGCGAGCAGATGCTTGCAATCAGCTCTTCGTGCAAGAAATTGTCGATGACGATGTGCGGAAATGGCGTAGCCTGAACATAGCGACTGGTCAATGAGCCACCGAAGGCGCTAGCGGCGTGTTGGTCGAAATCAAGCTCTGGGGATAGGGTCATAGGTAGTGCTTGAGTGATGGGTGCCATTATCGCTCCAATAACTTGATATAAAGACTTGTGGGTGACATAAAATGGAATTGAATGCACTGCTGGTTGCGTCAATTCGCAGCTTAACTTTTTCTGTCGTCCTTGTTCAGGCGCTTAAGGATGTTGTTGTACATTTTGGTTCGTCTATGGGTCTTTCCATAGCCGCCAGCCGCTGCGACAGTGCCGGCCTGAATGTGATCCAGGTAACTGAAGATTTTACGCGGCGATAACATTTCAACGACATAGCCAAGTTCGGTCATGCGGTCTTGGAGAGTGTAGCCTGGCACGCGATCATCCATCGAAAAGTGCATATTATGCTGCTTGATAAGTTTGCAATTCCACAATGTGCAGAAACTTTTCAAGTAGATTTCTTTGTACGGTTTTGGTTCTCTTGAACGCAATCCCATGGAGATTTTCAGGCGTCTGTAGTGGTGTTTGAATAGTCGTGAGCTAAAGCGCCAAAGCGTTCTCGTGGTGCCACGGTTTAATTGCTCGACACAACCGACGGCCACGACTTTCTGATTTTTTATGCATTTGTTCAGCATCATCGGAAAAACATTTTTATCGAAAACAAACGTATCGGTGTGCATCAGGAATAAATAATCAGTTTCAACCCGCTCCAAAACCAGGTCAAGTGCTTTGCCATGCGCAATATGGCCCGCTTCTGGTTTGGAAGCAGAGCGCTCAATTAAATTGATCCAGTCAAGAGCTCGTAAGTACTCAGTGCTTTCATCGGCGGAATAGTTATCAACTACCCATACTGGGACACCGTTGCTGCCAAAATGCTGGTGCAATAAGTCCAAGCATATCTTGGTGATCTCTGGTGTTTTGTAATTTACTATAACTATGCTGAAGGCTTTAGAGCTATCGGCCAGAAAATCAGGGTTGTTCATTGTTTAAGTGCTCAAATTTATTATATTTAATTGTAGAAGTAATTTAACCTGCGTGCAGCTTTTGCCTGTTTTTTGCACGAAACCTTGAGTGACTGTAGAGCACATTTGTTAAGTCACTTTGTCATGCATTATAACGAGGGCTTGCTCAGGCCTGATGGATAGCAGTAGATGCGGACTTCATCGTATAAGGATCTGCTCTACAGGTAAACATCCGTGACTTGATTCGTAATGTTCGCCGGCATCAGGCGAGCGTCTTGGGGTTGTCGGCGACATTGGCAGGTCCAGGCTGCTCGACCCGGTTCGAAAGCTCCATGATGGTGGCTTCGAGGGCGAGTTGATTTTCGTTGATCTTGAACAGTAGGGAAGGGCCCGGATCTGAATTTGGCATCGCCAATCCTCTGTTATGAGGTCAGCGTAGTACCGAGGGTTTTTTACGATTGGCAGAGCGCCGGGAGAAGGTGTAGGCGGGCCTGGTTCTGGAGCGCCTTTCGTGTGGCAAGCTTTTCGCCGAACCCCAGAAACGACAAAGCCCTGAATAATCAGGGCTTTGTCGTATAAAGATGGCGGAGGCGATGGGATTCGAACTCATGGACCTGTTACAGTCGACGGTTTTCAAGACCGTTGCCTTAAACCACTCGGCCACACCTCCGTTTGCGTTGCGGGCGCCATAATACCTGAATGAAACACACTGTCAAACTCTCTGCATGGCTTGTTACAGGGCGTCTGTTATGATCTTTGCGACTGAACGTTTCAAACCAACAGGAGTGTCGCCATGCGCGAACAGGATTACGCAGTTAATAACAGCGTGCAGGCTGAGCAGCTAGAGGTTAGCCGCGTCCTGCGCAACACATACGGCTTGCTCGCCCTGACCCTCGCATTCAGCGGTGTGACGGCCTACGTTGCCCAGCAGATGCGTGTTGGCTACCCGAACATCTTCGTGGTGCTGATCGGCTTCTACGGTCTTTTCTTCCTCACCAACAAACTCCGTGATTCGGCGTGGGGCCTGGTGTCGGCATTTGCCCTGACCGGTTTCATGGGTTTCCTGCTTGGCCCGATCCTCAACCGTTACCTGGGTATGCAGGGCGGCGCTGAAGTGGTCAGCTCGGCGTTCGCGATGACGGCGCTGGTGTTCGGCGGTCTGTCGGCGTATGTGCTGATTACCCGCAAGGACATGAGCTTCCTCGGCGGTTTCATCACGGCAGGCTTCTTCGTGCTGCTGGGTGCAACGCTGGCGGGCATGTTCTTCCAGATCAGCGGTCTGCAACTGGCGATCAGCACAGGTTTCGTGCTGTTCTCCTCGGTCTGCATCCTGTTCCAGACCAGCGCCATCATTCATGGCGGCGAGCGTAACTACATCATGGCCACCATCAGCCTGTATGTATCGATCTACAACCTGTTCATCAGCCTGTTGCAGCTGTTCGGCATCATGGGTCGCGATGATTGATCGTCGACCCTGAAGTAAAAAACCCGCTCAGGCGGGTTTTTTATTTTCTGGAATTCAGGACTATTCGACAATGACGATGCTGCCGTCGGCTTGCTGGCGGTAGATGATGTAGGGCAGCAACAAGGTGTCGAGCGCACCGGAAATGACTACGTCGATCAGCACGATAGCGGGGGCAGGGCCATGTACCTGCGCATCCCGACCCTCTTCGAGGGGCGCATTCAATATGCAAAAGTCGTAGGTCACGCCACTGTAGATTCGCGGTACCGCGCCGCAGTAACTCTTTTGTTCCTTGAGGCTTTTCGAGGCCACTTCGTCACTGCGTACAACCGTCTGAATCGTGCCGCAACCCGCAAGCAGCATCGCCACGAGTAGCATTGCCTGAGTTTTCATGCCGTCAATCCTTCGCCGGAAACCGTCAATCTACTTCAGTCTGAAACAAATATCACTCACGCCATGGGCGGCAACCGGCGCTTGACCGGGGTTTTCTTGACGATTGCGGTATTGGTTTCGGCGTGGGTATTGAGGCGGTCGAGCAGGGTGTCCAGTTGTTCCATCGAGCGCACATGCAGGCGTGCAATGAAGCAGTCGTCGCCGGTGACCTTGTCGCATTCGGTGAACTCGGGAATGGCCATGATTTGCCGTTCTACTTCTTGCAACTGGCCCGGCAACGGGCGAATGCGCACGATGGCCTGGAGTTGATAACCGAAGCATTTCGGGTCGATTTCAACGGTGTAGCCCTTGAGCACGCCACGCTCTTCCAGGCGGCGCAGACGCTCGGCGACGCTGGGGGAGGACAGGCCACTGATTTGCGCCAGGGCCTTGAGCGAACGTCGCGAGTCTTCCATCAGGGCGGTGATCAGCACCTGGTCGATATCGTCGGTCATGGCGAAACCCTCCGTTAGGCATTTTTTCAAAACGGCCTTGATAAAAAAGGCTGATCTCGAGTTTAGCCTGCTTTTTGCTATGGAGTAGCGCCTGAGTGCATTGGCATACTTTGGCCACAAACACAGGAGTCTGATGATGGACAAAACCCTACGCCGCGGTTCGTTCGAAATGACGGCCGCCATGCTGATCTCCGGCACCATCGGCTGGTTCGTGCTGGTGTCCGGGCAACCGGTGCTGGATGTGGTGTTCTGGCGTTGCCTGTTCGGTGCCGGCACCTTGCTGCTGATTTGTGCCGCCTTCGGCTTTTTACGGCCCGGCATCTTGACCCGCACCACCTTCTTGCTGGCGGTGCTCAGCGGTGTGGCGATTGTCGGCAACTGGGTGCTGTTGTTCGCGTCCTATTCCCGGGCGTCGATTGCCATCGGCACTGCTGTCTATAACGTCCAGCCGTTCATGCTGGTAGGGCTGGCGGCGCTGTTTCTCAATGAAAAGATCACCGCGCAAAAGCTGGCCTGGCTGGGCGTGTCGTTTCTCGGGATGCTGGCAATCGTCAGCGCCCATGGCAGCCAAGGCGAGAGCGGTAGCGATTACCTGACGGGCATTGCCCTGGCGTTGGGCGCGGCGTTTCTCTACGCGATTGCCGCGTTGATCATCAAGCGTCTGACCGGCACTCCACCGCATTTGATTGCGCTGATCCAGGTCAGCACTGGTGTGTTGTTGCTTGCGCCATTTGCGCATTTTTCGGCATTGCCGCAGGCGCCAAGCGCGTGGGCCAGCCTGGTGACGCTGGGCATGGTGCACACCGGTGTGATGTACGTGTTGCTGTACGGCGCCATTCAAAAACTGCCGACGGCATTGACCGGGGCGCTGTCCTTCATCTATCCGATCGCGGCGATTTTCGTTGACTGGTTTGCCTTCGGTCATCGCCTGGAGCCGCTGCAGTGGATCGGTGTCGCGGCGATCCTGCTGGCCGCGGCCGGCATGCAACAAGGCTGGTCGCTGAAGTTTCGGCGCACAGTAACGCCGTAATCTGCGACACAGGCGTCAGATGCTCCAGCGCGGCGCGTTCCCGGCCAGTCGCTGGCGCATCTCGCCGACGTTGGCGGCCAGTTGTCGAGTCAGCAAGCGATACCCGTCAAGCGTGTTGTAGACCGGCGCATCAAGGCTGACCAGCGGCAAGTCCATGGGCCGATCGAGCCGCTGGGCGGCGCCTGATTTCAAGGCCCGGGCCATGCCGATCAATTGCACGCGAATCTGTCGATGCTCGGCTTTCAATGCCGTTTGCAGGAGCGTCATCGCCTCGGGGTCATTGGCATCCGGTCGGGTATTGCCGAGGATTTCCAGGGTGCTGACGCACATGCGCAGGTTGCGCTGGATGGCATCCAGTTCGGTCATGGAAATCTTCACTTCCTTGGACACCGAGGGCATCAGTGAGCGAAGTTGCACCATCACCGCGTTCAGGCGGGTCATGAGTTTAAGGTGTTCGTCGGCGGTGATGGCCTGGCCGTCAATGATGCGCCCGTAGACTTTCGCGCAATCACGCAGCGCGTCGGCCAGGTTATAGCGCCAGGAGTAAACCGCGTACAGCGGCAGGGCGAAGGAAAACGCCAAGGCCAAGGCAATGCCGATCAGGATATCTACCCCGCGCCACAAGCCATCGGTGACCGGGTTGTCGCCGTGCCCCGCAACGATGAACACGGTAATCGCCGACAGCAGCGCTGTGTAACCACCCTTGCCGATGGCGTGATACGAGAAAAAACCGCAGACCACCGACATCGCGAAATAGGTCAGCCAGGGCATCCCGAGCCAGGCCTGTTGTACAACCAACAGCAGGCCGACGCCAGCGCCGATCAAGGTACCGATGGCACGCTCGGCGGCTTTCTTGCCAATGTTGCCGTGGTGCTGCAAGCCGCCGATCACCACCAGCATCGTCACCGACGCCCATTCACCGTGGGGCAGATGGATGCCGGTGGTCAGCAGGATCGTCGCCAGCAACCCGAGCGACACCCGTACCGCATGGATCACCCGGGCATGGCGGTAGCGCCGGTACGGGTCCAGCAACGGCCGCAGCAATCGGCGCAGCAGCGGTGGCAATCGTTGGGCTCTGGATGTACTCAGGCTGGCTCTCCTCAGAAGATGTAGTCTGTGGTCAGGAAGCTCGAGCTGCGGCCGCTGATGATCTCGCTGATCAGGTCCTTGTTGGTTTCCTGGAACTTGGTGGCCACCAGGGTGCGGATCGAAAACACCCGCAGTGCGTCATGGACCGACAAGGTGCCCTCGGCCGAGTTCTTGCGACCATTGAAGGGGTAGGTGTCCGGGCCGCGCTGGCATTGGGCGTTGAGGTTGATGCGCCCGACCTGATTGGCAAAGGTGTCCACCAGCCGGCCAACCGCGACCGGGTTGGTGCCGAAGATGCTCAATTGCTGGCCGAAGTCCGACTCCAGCACGTAATCGATCACGGTATCCAGATGACGGTACGGCACGATGGGGATGACCGGGCCGAACTGTTCTTCCTGATACACCCGCATCTGCGGCGTGACCGGGTATAGCACCGCCGGGTAGAAGAACGACGCACGCGCCTCACCCCCGTTGGGGTTGACCACCCTGGCGCCTTTGCTTTCGGCATCCGCCACCAGTGCATGCAAATAATCGACCTTGCCCGATTCCGGCAGTGGCGTCAGGGCTACGCCGTTTTCCCAGGGCATGCCGGGTTTGAGGTTGGCAAGTCTGGCATTGAATTTGTCGATGAAGGACTCGACCACGTCTTCGTGGACAAACAGGATTTTCAGCGCTGTGCAGCGCTGGCCATTGAATGACAGCGAGCCCGTGACCGCTTCACTGACTGCATTGTCCAGATCCACTTCCGGCAGGACGATGCCAGGGTTCTTCGCATCCAGGCCCAGCGCTGCACGCAAGCGGTGTGGTTTCGGATGGAGTTTTTTCAGGTCGCTGGCGGCCTTGTTGGTGCCAATGAAGGCAAAGATGTCGATCTTGCCGCTGGCCATCAGCGCACTGACCGTCTCGCGGCCGCTGCCATAGATGACGTTGATCACCCCGGCCGGGAAGCTGTCGCGGAAGGCTTCCAGCAACGGGCGAATCAGCAGCACGCCCAGTTTGGCCGGTTTGAACACCACGGTGTTGCCCATGATCAGCGCCGGAATCAGCGTGGTGAAGGTTTCGTTCAACGGATAGTTGTAAGGCCCCATGCACAGGGCAACGCCCATCGGTACACGACGGATCTGGCCGAGGGTGTCCTGTTCCAGTTCGAAACGGCTGGAGCGGCGGTCGAGCTCTTTCAGCGCGTTGATGGTGTCGACGATGTAGTCGCAGGTGCGGTCGAACTCCTTTTCCGAGTCCTTGAGGTTCTTGCCGATTTCCCACATCAGCAACTTGACCACGGCGTCGCGCTGCTCGCGCATGCGCCCCAGGAAGGTTTCGACGTGCTGGATGCGCTCGGCCACACGCATGGTCGGCCACAGTCCCTGGCCACGGTCGTAGGCGCGCACGGCAGCGTCGAGGGCGGTCAATGCGGTCTCGGCATCGAGCAATGGCGTACTGCCGAGGATCACTTGCTGGTCGCCATTGGCGCCGGTCAGGTACACCGGGCTGCGGACCTGGGCCAGTGGCCCGTTCCAGGTTTTCAACACGCCATCGACCAGGTACTCACGCTGCTCGGTCTGGCCGTCAAGGCGGTACTTTTCCGGGATGTCGGCGGGGCTTGGGAACAGGTTCTCGAGAATCTTGGCTGTGGTCATGTCGTTACCCCTCTGATTGGGTGATGCACTGATGAATCGTTTTAGCAGACCTCAGCAATGCTTGTCATGACTCATTTTCCGGCTGACCGGGCACCCGATGAGAGGGCAGCCATGCGGGCAAGCCGGTTAACTGAAAAGCCTAGCCTTTGTTTGGCCTTGGTGGGGTGCGTCTTGGCGGCGTTGCTTGCGGGGTGCGGCGAAGAGCCGAAAAACCCGTCGAGCCGCAGCGAAGCGGGCGCCGCGAGGCCCGCCGACGCCGAGTTGGCGCAGGTTTACGACAACAGCTGCAAGCTTTGCCATGCCAACCGGCGGCCGTTTGCGCCGCCGCCTCACCGAACACGCCCTGACGTTCGAGACACTGCGGGAACAAGTGCGCCAGGCCCGCACCATGAGCCTGCTGGCCAATCCGGACATGTCCATCGAACGCATCACCGAGGAAGTCGGCTACAGCGGCGTGCGCAGCTTTCGCCGGGCTTTCAGGCGCTGGACCGGCATGAGCCCGAGTGCATTGCGCAACGAATGCCCCAGCTCGGTTTGATCTCCTTGTGATGAGAGGGGTTTCTGTGGCCTTTGACAGCACACAAACCCTCGTACTCCGGTTAAACTCCGAACTCTTTTTCGAGGAGTTCATATGAGTCATTACCAGCCGGGCATTCTCGCCACCCCCGTTCCGCCTCAAGCCCGCCATATGTTCTTCGCTCTCGAATCCGTCGCTGCTCTACCGACCGCGCTCGATAACCTGCAAGGCCTGGTGGACGGCAAATCGGTGGTGGTTGGCTTCGGTGAATCCCTGGTCAAGGCGCTGGATAGACAGATCGATGGCCTGCGCGTTTTCCCTGCACTGACCGGTGTCGGCGTCGACAATCCATCGACCCAACACGCGCTCTGGTGCTGGCTGCACGGTGCAGACCGTGGTGAGTTGCTCAACCGCAGCAACGCCTTCGTTGCAGCATTGGCCCCGGCGTTTCGCCTGGTGCAGGTGAACGAAACCTTCCGCCATATGAGCGGCCATGACCTGACCGGCTTCGAGGATGGTACCGAGAACCCGCACGACCAAGCCGCCGTGACCGCCGCCGTGGTCGGTGAGGGCGCGGACGGTACGGTGGGTGGCAGCTTTGCCGCGATCCAGCAGTGGCAGCATGACTTGAAAGGTTTTCATGGGCTGTCGGCGGATGAAAAAGACAACATCATGGGCCGCCGCTTGAGCGATAACGAAGAGATCGACGACGCGCCGGTTTCCGCCCACGTCAAACGCACCGCCCAGGAAAGCTTTGCGCCTGAGGCCTTCGTGGTCCGCCGCTCGATGCCGTGGATCGAAGGTGACCGCGCCGGCCTGATGTTCCTGGCCTTTGGTTTTTCCCTCGATGCCTTCGAAGCCCAACTGCGCCGCATGAGTGGCCTGGAAGACGGCATCACCGACGGTTTGTACCGCATCAGCCGTCCGATCACCGGTGGCTACTACTGGTGCCCGCCGCTCAAGGACGGTCGACTGGACCTGCGTGCATTGCGCATCGACTGAGAAGCAGGGAGAGCCTATGAACCTGGTGCGCTGGGGCATGATCGGTTGCGGCAGTGTCGCTGAACGCAAAAGCGCACCGGCCTTCTACAAGGCACCCGGATCGGCGTTGGTGGCGGTGATGGGCCGGCGCCTGGAAGCCGTCACCGACTACGCTGCGCGCCACGGCATCGCCCGGGTTTACACCGATGCGCAGGCGCTGATCGACGATCCCGAAGTCGACGCGGTGTACATCGCCACACCACCCGACAGCCATCACGCTTATGCCTTGCAGGTGGCCGCCGCCGGCAAGCATTGCTGCGTCGAGAAGCCGATGGCGCTGAACGCCGGGCAAAGCCGCGAGATGCAACAGGTGTTTGCCGATGCGGGGCTGCACCTGTTCGTGTCCTATTACCGACGTTCGCTGCCACGCTTCCGGCAAGTGCGGCAATGGCTGGAGGAGGGGCGGATCGGCGAGGTCCGGCACTTGAGCTGGACGCTCACCAAAGCCCCGTCGGCAGCGGATCGCGACGGCACCGATAACTGGCGCACTGACCCGGCGATTGCCGGTGGCGGCTACTTCGCCGACCTGGCCAGCCATGGCCTGGACCTGTTTCAGTACCTGCTCGGCGATATCGTCGAAGTCGCCGGGTTCAGCGCACGGCAGGCCGGATTGTACGCGGCCGAAGATGCCGTCAGCGCCACTTGGCGGTTTGCCGGCGGGGCATTGGGGATGGGCTGCTGGAACTTCGTCGCCGATCGCCGTGAAGACCGGGTCGAAGTGATTGGCAGTAACGGCCGGATCACTTTCTCAGTGTTCGATGAACACCCGGTCGAGCTGCACGCCGCTGAACACCTGAGCCTGAACATCGAGCATCACGCGCACATTCAGTGGCACCACGTATTGGGCATGAATGCGCATATTCGTGGTGACGCGCAGCATCCGGCCGTGGCCGGGCAGGCGCTGAAGACCGATTGGGTGATGGACCAGATCCTCAAGCGCCACTGATTCTTCAGATCACACATAACCCCCTGTAGGAGCGAGCTTGCTCGCGATGGTCGTCAACGATAACGCTGGAAGCCTGACACCCCACGGCGTTCTCGGGTTTATCGCGAGCAGGCTCGCTCCTACAGTTTTGGATTGCGTTGTGCATCTAACCTTATGCGCATTCGGTATTTCTCAAGCTTGTCATAACCTCTCTAAGATCACGTCATAACTCGTTATAACAAGTGATCTGCCATGACCGATAACGTTCTATCCCTGAGCAGCGTCCCGTTGCATACCCAGCTGCGAGATGTGTTGCGCGCCCGCATCCTCGACGGCGAATACCCGCAAGACAGCCAGATGCCTTCCGAAAGCGAGCTTGGCGCGTTGTTCAAGGTCAGCCGCATCACCGTGCGCCAGGCATTGGGTGACCTGCAAAAGGAAGGGCTGATCTTCAAGATCCACGGCAAAGGCACCTTCGTCGCCAAGCCCAAAACCTTCCAGAACGTCAGCACCCTGCAAGGCCTGGCCGAGTCCATGACCGATCGCGGCTACGAGGTCATCAACCGCCTGCGCAGCTTCAAGTTCATTGCCGCCGACAAGCTCGTCGCCGAGCGTTTGCAGGTGGCCGAAGGCGAGATCGTGGCGCAGATCAAACGGGTGCGCCTGATCAATCGCGAGCCGATCTCCCTGGAAATCACTTACCTGCCCAAGGCCGTTGGCGAGCGCCTGGAAAAAGCCGATCTGGTCACCCGCGACATTTTCCAGATCCTGGAAAACGACTGCGGCCTGCCCCTGGGGCACGCCGACCTGGCCATCGATGCGGTACTGGCCGACAGCGACCTGACTCGGGCGCTGAGCGTCGAGCCTGGCTCGCCGATCATGCGCATCGAGCGCCTGACCCACGATGGCGACGGTCGCCCGCTGGACTTCGAACACCTTTACTACCGTGGCGATGCCTTCCAGTACCGCCTGCGGATCGACCGGCACAAAGGGGCTTGAACATGACACGCAACACCCTCGAACAGGAATACGACATCGTCGTGATCGGCGGCGGCACTGCCGGCCCGATGGCGGCGATCAAGGCCAAGGAACGCAACCGCGACCTGCGGGTGTTGTTGATCGACAAGGCCAACGTCAAGCGCAGCGGCGCGATCAGCATGGGCATGGACGGCCTGAACAACGCGATCATTCCCGGCCACTCGACGCCGGAGCAATACACCAAGGAAATCACCATCGCCAACGACGGCATCGTCAACCAGGCCGCGGTGTACGCCTATGCCACCCACAGTTTCGAAACGATCGAACAACTGGACCGCTGGGGCGTGAAATTCGAGAAGGACGAAACCGGCGATTACGCGGTGAAGAAGGTCCACCACATGGGCGCTTATGTGTTGCCGATGCCGGAAGGGCACGACATCAAGAAAGTCCTGTACCGCCAGCTCAAGCGCGCGCGGGTGACCATTACCAATCGGCTGGTCTGCACCCGATTGCTGACGGATCAAGAGGGTGCGGTCAACGGTGTGATGGGCTTCGATTGCCGAACCGCTGACTTCCATGTGATCAAGGCCAAGGCGGTGATCCTCGCCTGCGGTGCGGCCGGGCGTCTGGGCCTGCCGTCCTCGGGCTACCTGATGGGCACCTACGAAAATCCGACCAATGCCGGCGACGGTTACTCAATGGCCTACCACGCCGGGGCCGAGCTGGCGAACCTGGAGTGTTTCCAGATCAACCCGCTGATCAAGGATTACAACGGCCCGGCCTGCGCTTACGTCACCGGTCCCCTGGGCGGCTACACCGCCAACAACAAGGGCGAGCGCTTCATCGAGTGCGACTACTGGAGCGGACAGATGATGTGGGAGTTCCATCAGGAGCTGGAAAGCGGCAACGGTCCGGTGTTCCTCAAGCTCGATCACCTGGCTGAGGAAACCATCCAGAACATCGAGGAGATCCTGCACAGCAACGAGCGTCCGAGTCGCGGCCAGTTCCACGCCAACCGCGGCACCGACTACCGCACGCAGATGGTTGAGATGCACATCTCGGAAATCGGCTTCTGCAGTGGGCATTCGGCCTCGGGGGTTTGGGTCAACGAGAGGGCCGAGACCTCGGTCAAGGGCTTGTACTCGGCCGGTGACATGGCCGCGGTGCCGCACAACTACATGCTCGGCGCGTTCACCTACGGCTGGTTCGCCGGCCACAACGCGGCGGATTTTGTCGTCGGACGTGAGTTTTCAGCGCTGGATGCCCGGCAGATCGAAACCGAACAACAACGGGTCTACGCGCCGCTGGATCGTGAACACGGCCTGCCGCCAGCCCAGGTGGAATACAAGCTGCGGCGCTTGGTCAACGACTACCTGCAACCGCCGAAAGTGACGAAGAAGATGCAGATCGGCCTGCAACGCTTCAACGACATCCAACGCGACCTCGACCAGATCAAGGCCCACAACGCCCACGAGCTGATGCGTGCCATGGAAGTCAGCATGATCCGCGACTGCGCCGAAATGGCTGCTCGCGCTTCATTGTTCCGCGCCGAAAGCCGCTGGGGGCTGTACCACTATCGCGTCGATCACCCACAACGCAACGACCGCGACTGGTTCTGCCATTGCCACCTGAAGAAAGACCAGAGCGGTTTGATGAGCAGTTTCAAGAAAGCCGTCGAGCCTTACATCATCCCGCTGGATGCCGACGAGATGCAGGCCTACGACCGGCTGCGGGTCGGTGCCGATGCGGCTTGATGCCGACAATCAAGGAGAGACCGAACATGGCTTACCAACCCCAGGAAATCTTCTTCCGCTCCAACGCACCGGTCACGGTCGATGAGGACAAATGCATCGCCCACAAAGGCTGCACCGTGTGCGTCGACGTTTGCCCGATGGACCTGCTGGCGATCAACCCGGCCACGCAAAAGGCCTACATGGCGTTCGACGAATGCTGGTACTGCATGCCCTGCGAAAAGGACTGCCCGACCGGGGCGGTGAAAGTGGAGATCCCGTACCTGTTACGGTAATCGCCTTTGTAGGAGCTGGCTTGCCAGCGAAGAGGCTTTCACATTCAACATCTTTGTCACTGACACACCGCTATCGCCAGCAAGCCGGCTCCTACAGGTTCTGTGTTTGAGGTTCGGATTGCGTGGTGAAACATTGCGTTAAAAGCCATCCGGCCACCACCGGACGCCTGATTCAAAACACCCCTCGTTTCCCACCACGCGCTGATCGTGGCGGAGACGAACATCCAATAAATGATTCGAGGGGAAACACTCATGATGTTGCGTGCAGCTTTGGCCGGTCTGGTACTGGCTTCATTCACCCTGTCGGCGTCAGCCGAAACCATCCGCATTGCCATCGGCACCCAGGACACCACCATCAACTGCGCCGCCGGTGGTCTGTTGATTCGTGAGTTGGGTCTGCTGGACAAATACCTGCCCCACGATGGCGCCTACAAAGACGCCCGATACGACGTGCAGTGGAAAAACTTCACCAGCGGCGCCCCTCTGACCAACGAGATGGTGGCCGGCAAACTCGACTTCGGCGCCATGGCCGATTTCCCCGGTGCGTTCAATGGCGTGGCGTTCGAAACGGCGGGCAAGCACAGTCTGTTTATCAGCGTGCTGTCGGGCAGCACCAAGGGCAGTGGCAACGGCATCGTGGTGCCGAGTGCGTCTGGTGTGCAGTCGCTGGCCGAACTCAAGGGCAAGAGCATTTCCGTGCCGTTCGCCTCCACCGCCCATGGCATGTTGCTGCGCGCCGTTGCGGCCCAGGGTTGGGACCCGCTCAAGGACGTGAACATCATCGCCCAGCCACCGGAAGTCGCCGGCTCCGCGTTGCAGGCCGGCAAGATCGATGCTCACGCTGACTTCGTGCCCTTCGCCGAACTGTTCCCGAGCCGTGGTTTCGCCCGCAAGATTTATGACGGTTCCCAGGCCAGCGCGCCGACCTTCCACGGTGCGCTGGTCGATCAGGCCTATGCCAGGCAGTACCCGGAAATCGTCGTCGCTTACCTGCGGGCAAGTATCGAAGCCAACCAGCTGCTGGCGGCTGAACCGGAGAAATATAGCGAGCTGATCGCCAAGGTCACCGGGGTCGATGCCGAGGTCAATTACCTGTTCCATGGCCCCCTCGGAGTGCAGACCCGCGACCTGAGCTGGAAACCGGAATACCGCCAGGCCGTAGGCACCGCCATCGATACCCTGAAGTTGTTGAAGAAGGCCGATCGCGGTCTCGATCTCAACACCTTCATCGACGACCAATACATCCGCGCCGCGTTCAAGGCGTCGAACCTGGACTACAACGCGCAGCTGGCCAACTACGCGCAGATGCCGCTCAAAGCGGTGGATGCGTCGAGCGGCAAAGCCATCACCGACTTCAGCCACGTGGCCGAAATCTGGGTACGTGGTGAACCGAAAGTCCGCCAGTACGCGTCGGCGGAACTGGCGTTCACGGCGTTGGCCGCCCTGAAGCAGGAAGGCAAAAACATCCGCGCGGTGTATGCCCAGGCCAGCGACAGCGGGATCAAGTTGCTGGCGGATCAGGCGTGGTTTGCCAGTGATGCAAAAGGTCGCCTCAGCGCGTTCCTGCTCAAGGGCCAGGCCCAACAGTTCGCCACCGCCCAGGGCGGCAAGGTGTTCGACTTTACCGATGCCACGACCCAGGCCGTGGCCGCCCGCTAAACCCGCATTCCCCTGTAGGAGCCGGCTTGCTGGCGATGGAGTGTCAGCTAAAGAGATGTCGACTGACACTCCATCGCCAGCAAGCCGGCTCCTACAGGAGAGTCGTCGAGAGGAACAATTGTGTACGGATCATTTAACCGCTGGCTCCTCCGAGCCGCTTCATTGCTGCTCTGCCTGCTGTTCTGGCAACTCGCCGCCAGCCACCACTGGAACTTCGGCCTGGTGACCTTCGCCAATGTGCCGACCCCGCTTGCCGTGATCGAAGCTGCGCTGGGCCTGGGCGACTCGGGCAAACTCGCGCAGCATCTGGGCAGCAGCCTTGGCCGGGTATTCGCCGGTTACCTCGCCGCGCTGATCATTGGCGTGGCCCTGGGCCTGGCCATCGGTCGCTCGAAATGGGCCGAAGACCTGTTGCTGCCGCCCCTGGAAGTGCTGCGCCCGATCCCGGCGGTGGCGTGGATTCCCCTGGCGATCCTGATGTTTCCTTCGTCGGAACTGTCGATGGTGTTCATCACCTTCACCGGCGCACTGTTCCCGATTCTGCTCAACACCGTGCATGGCGTCGAAGGCGTCGACCCACGGCTGATCGCCTCGGCGAAAAGCCTCGGGGCAGGGCGCCGGGCAATCCTGCTGGAGGTCGTTCTTCCGGGGGCCGGCCCCAGCATCATTACCGGCCTGGCCATCGGCATGGGCACCTCTTGGTTCTGCCTGGTCACGGCAGAAATGATCTCCGGCCAATTCGGCATCGGTTATTACACCTGGGAGTCCTACACCCTCCAGAACTACGCCGACATCGTCGTCGGCATGTTGCTGATCGGCGTGCTCGGCATGGGCAGCAGCCTGCTGATCAAGCGTCTGGGCGGGCTGTTCACGCCTTGGCATCGACCACGAGGAAAAGCCTGATGAGCG
Organism: Pseudomonas sp. GM55; assembly: GCF_000282395.1. NCBI lineage: Bacteria > Pseudomonadati > Pseudomonadota > Gammaproteobacteria > Pseudomonadales > Pseudomonadaceae > Pseudomonas > Pseudomonas sp. GM55. Next base: position 29,451 of record NZ_AKJJ01000016.1, read on the forward strand.
TTTTTCAACACCTTGAAGGGCGTATCGATATTCGCGGGCTGTCGATCAGCCTGGGCGAGGGGGACGCGGCTTTCGAAGCGGTGCAGGGTCTCGATTGCCAGATCGAACCGGGACAGTTCGTGTGCATTCTCGGGCCGTCCGGTTGCGGCAAGTCGACTTTGCTTGGCGCGCTGGCGGGGCACCTGCAACCGCGCACCGGCACCTTGAACGTGGATGGTGCACCAGTGTCGGGGCCATCGCCACAACGCGGCATGGTGTTCCAGCAGCACACGCTGTTTCCGTGGCGCACGGTGCGTGACAACGTCGCGTTCGGCTTGAAAATGCGTGGCGTCGGCAAGGTCGAACGGCACAAGGCAGCGGATGAAATCCTCGCCCTGGTGGGGCTCGAAGGGTTTGCCGGGCGCTGGCCCGACCAGCTCTCCGGCGGCATGCAGCAACGGGTGGAAATTGCCCGGGTGCTGGTCAACCGTCCGCGCCTGTTGCTGATGGATGAACCCTTCGGTGCCCTCGATGCCCTGACCCGGTTGAACATGCAGGAACTGCTGCTGGACATCTGGACGCGCATCCGCACCACCGTGGTGTTTGTCACCCATGACATCGACGAAGCGCTGTTCCTCGCCGACCGCTTGCTGGTCATGAGCTCGCGACCCGGGCGGATCATCGAAGACCTGCGCCTGGACTTCCCCAGGCCGCGCAGCACGGAGCTGGTGACCCGCCCTGAATTCTCGCACCTGAAGCGTCATTGCCTCGAACTCCTGCGCCACGAAGACGGCCGGCAGCTGCCGCGCCTGAACCCGCTTGGCCTTCCCCCTGAAAACAAACTGCCGCGATTTGCCCTATGACCTCACTCTTCGATGTAACCGATAACGACGACATTCTTGCCCTGCAACCGCGCCTGACCGATGACGACCCCGGTGTACGCCGGATCGCGCTGATCGAGTTGGCCGATCTTGAGGAGCCGGACGGCCTGCAGTGGTTGATCGATCGACTGGCCGAAGACCCGATTGCCGACGTTCGTGCCGAAGCCGCGCGGTTGCTGGAAGCCTGGGAGGACGAGCCCGTGGTCGCAGCGTTGTGCCAGGCGCTGACGGATCCATCCCCGGCGGTGCAGGCGGCCGCTGCGCAAAGCCTCAGCCTGCTCAAGAGCGAGGCGGCGGGCCGGGTCATTCTGCCGTGGACCGGGCACGCCGACATTGGCGTACGCATTGCCGCGTTCAGGGCGTTGCGCGAGTTGCGTTGCCCCGATGCCGCCGAGGCGGCTGCACGGGCATTGGACGATGAAAGCGCCGGTGTGCGCCGCGAAGCGGTGGGCGTGCTCGGCTGGCTCAAGCAACTCGAAGCCTTGCCGGCATTGGCGCGGTTGGCCAGCGATGACCCGGACACCGACGTGCGACGTGCCGCCACCGGGGCGTTGGGCCTGGCGTCTGACGCGCAGGTGCTGCCGGCCCTGCGCCAGGCCTTGCGGGACGCTGCCTGGCAAGTGCGCGAAGAAGCCGCCACCACCTTGGGCAAGGTCGGCCACCTCGACGCCGGCCCGGCGCTGATCGACGCCTTGGGCGACGATTACTGGCAAGTGCGCCTGCGCGCCACCCGCAGCCTTGGTCGCTTGCGTTTTGTACCGGCGCTCGAAGCGCTGATTGACACCCTCGGCCACCGCATCAGCAACCTGCGCAAGGAAGCCGCCCTGGCCCTGGGTGAACTGAACGATCCCCGGGCCATTGCGGCATTGCAGGCCGCCCAGGACGACGGCGACCCGGAAGTGCGCAAGGCCGTGCGCATTGCCTTGAGTCAACTGCAATGAATCCGCTGGCGGTGGGTAATTCACTGAGCAGACAACAACTGCGCCTGAACTGGCCCGATGGCCGCGAACAGTGGCTGGACCACGCCGAACTGCGCCGGCAGTGCCCGTGTTCGCAGTGCCGGGCGTTTCGGTTACGGGGGATGCCGCCGATGGTCGATGCGCGGGTGCAGGTGATCGAACTCAATCCGCAGGGGTATGGCCTGCAACTGGTGTTCAGCGATGGCCATGAGCGCGGGATCTATCCGTGGGCCTATCTCTCCAGCCTGACCGGCCCCCTGTAGGAGCGAGCTCGCTCGCGATGGACGTGAACGATAAAGCGTTGCAATTGGAGGAACCAGTGCGCCTGGACGTTTTTCGCGAGCAATCGAGCGTCGACCGGCTGCTCCTACAGGTCCTTGCCAGGCAAAAGCCAAAAGAGTACAAATGTACTCCATGACGACTCTGACTCCCCGCCGTACCGCCATCCTGACCTTCATCCGCGATCGCATCGCCGAGCACGGTCAGCCTCCGAGCCTCGCTGAAATCAGCGAGGCGTTCGGTTTTGCCTCCCGCAGCGTGGCGCGCAAGCATGTGCTGGCGCTGACCGAAGCCGGTTTCATCGAGGTCAACCCGCACCAGGCCCGAGGCATTCGCCTGCTCGGGCAGCCGCCGCGCCCCGAGTTGCTGGACATCCCGGTGCTCGGCCGGGTGGCGGCCGGTGCGCCGATCGGGGCCGATGCGGAGGTCCATAGCCGCTTGCTGCTCGATCCGTCGATCTTCTCGCGGGTGCCGGATTACATGCTGCGGGTTCGGGGTGACTCGATGATCGAGGACGGCATTCTCGACGGCGACCTGGTGGGCGTGCACCGCAACCCCGAAGCGCTCAATGGCCAGATCGTCGTGGCGCGACTCGACGGCGAAGTCACCATCAAGCGCTTCGAGCGGGTCGGCGATGTGGTTCGCCTGCTGCCACGCAACCCGGCCTACCGGCCGATCATTGTCGAAGCCGACCGGGACCTGGCCATCGAAGGCGTGTTCTGTGGCCTGGTGAGGCAAGGCTGATGGGTGCCGTCGTTGCGCTGGATACGCTGTTCAATGCTGGCCAGGTCTGGAAGGGCCGGCCTGCGCCAGCGGCCGCCAGCCCGCAACCCACCGGGCATGCCGCGCTGGACGCCGCCTTGCCCAGCGGAGGCTGGCCGGAGGCGGCGCTGACGGAAATCCTCTTGGCCGGGCAGGGCGTGGGCGAGTTGCAACTGGTGTGGCCGACGCTGGCACGGCTGTCGGCGGCGGGCGAGCGCATCGTGCTGGTGGCGCCGCCTTATGTGCCGTATCCCCAGGCGTGGCAGAGCGCCGGGGTCGATCTGCGTCAGTTGTCGATCATCCAGGCCAGCGAGCGCGATGCGCTGTGGGCTGCGGAACAATGCCTGCGTTCGGGCAGTTGCGGTGCGGTGCTGTGCTGGCCGCACAAGGCCGATGACCGCGCCTTGCGCCGCTTGCAGGTGGCGGCGGAAACCGGCCAGACCCTGGCCTTCGCCTATCGTCCCCTCAGTGAAGCGATCAACCCTTCGCCGGCGGCCTTGCGCATCGCCATCGATGCCCGACCGGCACAACTGCGTGTGCTCAAGTGCCGCGGCGGCCTGGCCCGTTCGGCGCCGATTGCCTTCGCCGTGGGGCATTGAGGTTGCCATGCGCTGGGTCTGCATTGTTTTCCCGCAATTGGCGCTGGATGCGGTACTGCGTCAGCGCGCCGATCCCGATGAACCCCTGGCGTTGCTGACCGGCCCGGCCCAGCGCCGGGTGCTGCAGGCGGTCAACGGCGCGGCGCGGGCGCTGGGTTTGCGTCCCGGCCAGTCCATGAGCGCGGCACAGGCCTTGAGCAAAGGCTTTGCCACGGCCGAATACGACGCCGCTGACATTGAACACTGGCAGCAGTTTCTCGCCGCCTGGGCCTATCGCTTCAGTTCCCAGGTCAGCGTGCATTACCCCCGGGCCGTGGTGTTCGAGATCGAATCCAGCCTCGGCCTGTTCGGTGCCTGGCCGCAATTGGAAGCGCTTTTGCGCCGTGAGCTCGGCGAGCTGGGGTTTCGGCACCGCATCGTGGCCGCGCCCAACCCGGTGGCGGCGCGGGTACTGGCCAACGCCTATGACGGTCTGGTGGTGCCGGACGATCAAGCCTTGCAGCATCATCTGGGGCAAATGCCCGTCGACCGGATCGGCCTCGAAGCATCGGTCGCCACGGCCTTGTCGCGCATGGGCTTGCGCACCTTGAGCCAGGTGCAGGCGTTGCCCCGGCACAGCCTGGCCCGGCGTTTCGAAGCCCAGGTGCTCAAGCATCTGGATGCCCTGTTCGGTTTGCGGCGGCTGGCGCTGGCGTTTTACCTGCCGCCGGACCGTTTCGATGTGCGCATCGAGCTCAATTTCGATGTGCAGTCCCATCAAGCCTTGCTGTTTCCGTTGCGCCGGTTGACGGGCGACCTGTCGGCGTTCCTCTGCGGTCGCGACAGCGGCGTACAGCGTTTCGATCTGCATCTGGAGCATGCCGGGTTGCCGGACACAGTCATCAAGGTCGGCCTGCTCAGCGCCGAGCGCGATCCGGCGATGCTCTTCGAACTGGCCCGGGGGCGGCTGGAGCATGTCCAGGTCGAGGCGCCGGTGCGCGGCTTTCGCTTGCGCGCCGAGGATTTGCCGGCCTTCGTGCCCCAGCATCGGGAACTGTTCGACGATCGCCCGCAGCAGTCTTTGCCCTGGGAGCAACTGCGCGAGCGCCTGCGTGCACGGCTGGGGGATGATGCGGTGCATGGCTTGGGTTTCCAGGCCGATCACCGCCCCGAGTGTGCATGGCAGGCCAGTGCCGGCAGTCAGCCTTGCGCGGTGCCGGCCGCCGTGAAGCGGCCGGGCTGGCTGCTGACTGAACCCTTGGCCGTGCATCAGGGCTCGGCGCGCATCCTCATGGGGCCGGAGCGTATCGAGTCCGGCTGGTGGGACGGTGACGACGTACGTCGCGACTACTACTTGATCGAAACCCGTACCGGCCAACAGGGCTGGGCCTACCGGGCGGTCGGTGAGGACGGTCCGTTGTGGCTGCAGGGCTGGTTCGCATGAGCATCGACTATGCCGAATTGCACTGCCTGTCGAACTTCAGTTTCCAGCGCGGGGCGTCCAGTGCCCTCGAGCTGTTCCAGCGCGCGAAAAAACAGGGTTATCAAGCCCTGGCGATCACCGACGAATGCACCCTGGCGGGCATCGTTCGTGCCTGGCAAGCGGCGAAGTCCGTGGAGTTGCCGCTGATCATCGGCAGTGAAATACGCATCGAGAACGGTCCGAAACTGGTGCTGCTGGTGGAGAGCCTGGAGGGCTATCAGGCGCTGTGCCGATTGATCACCCGCGCCCGGCGGCGCACGCAGAAAGGCCAGTATCAAATCCTGCGGGAGGACTTCAGCGAACCGTTGCCGGGGCTGCTGGCATTGTGGGTGCCGGACGCTGTCGATGCCTTTGAGCAGGGTCGCTGGCTGAAGCAGGTTTTCGCCGAACGCCTGTGGCTGGCGGTGCAACTGCATCGCGGTCAGGACGATACCCAGCGTTTGAATAATCTGCTGACCCTGTCCAGGGATCTGCGGATTCCCCCCGTGGCCAGTGGCGATGTGCACATGCACGCTCGCGGCCGGCGCGCCTTGCAGGACACCATGACCGCGATCCGTCATCACCTGCCGGTGGCCGATGCCGGGTTGCGCCTGCATCCCAACGGCGAACGCCATCTGCGCAGCTTCGACGTGCTGCAGGCGCTTTATCCGCCAGAATTGCTGGCAGAAACGCTGAGTATCGCCCGGCGTTGCACCTTTGATCTTGGCCAGTTGCGTTACCAGTACCCCCGCGAACTGGTGCCGCAAGGGCACTCGGCCACCTCGTGGCTGCGTCATTTGACCGAAGAAGGCATCGCGTGGCGTTGGCCAAAAGGGCCGAAAAGCGAAGTGCTGGAGCAGATCGACAAGGAGCTGCAACTGATCGCGGAACTGGGCTATGAAAGCTATTTCCTGACGGTCCACGACATCGTCCGCTTTGCCCGCCAGCAACAGATTCTTTGTCAGGGTCGTGGTTCTGCCGCCAACTCGGCCGTGTGCTTTGCCCTGGGGATCACCGAAATCGATCCGGATCGCACCACGTTGCTGTTCGAGCGCTTTTTGTCCAAAGAACGTAACGAGCCGCCGGACATCGACGTCGATTTCGAGCACGAGCGCCGCGAGGAAGTCTTGCAGTACGTGTTCCAGCGTTATGGGCGGGCCCGGGCCGCGTTGACGGCAGTGGTCAGCACTTACCACGCCGCCGGTGCGGTACGGGATGTGGCCAAGGCACTGGGCTTGCCGCCGGACCAGATCAACGCCCTGGCCGATTGTTGCGGTCACTGGAGTGATGAAACGCCCCCCGTTGAACGCCTGCTTGAAGGTGGTTTTGACCCGCAGAGCCCGGTGCTGCACCGGGTGCTGAGCCTGACGGGGCAGTTGATCGGCTTCCCCCGGCATTTGTCCCAGCACCCCGGCGGTTTCGTGATTTCCGAGCAGCCGCTGGACAGTCTGGTGCCGGTGGAAAATGCCGCCATGGCCGAGCGCACCATCATCCAGTGGGACAAGGATGACCTCGACGCAGTGGGCCTGCTCAAGGTCGATATCCTGGCGCTGGGCATGCTCAGCGCGATTCGCCGATGTTTCGATCTGCTGCGCCGGCACCGGGGCCTGGACCTGAGTCTGGCGACCATCCCGTCCGAAGATGCGACCACCTACGAAATGATCGGTCGGGCTGACACCATCGGCGTGTTCCAGATCGAGTCCCGGGCGCAGATGTCGATGCTGCCAAGGCTCAGGCCGAAGACGTTTTACGATCTGGTGATCGAGGTCGCCATCGTTCGACCGGGGCCGATCCAGGGCGGCATGGTGCACCCGTACCTGCGGCGACGGAATAAGGAAGAACCGGAGGCGTATCCGTCGCCGGAACTGGAAGTGGTGCTCAAGCGCACCCTTGGTGTGCCGCTGTTTCAGGAACAGGTGATGCAGATCGCCATCGTCGCCGCTGACTACAGCCCCGGTGAGGCCGACCAGCTACGCCGCTCCATGGCCGCCTGGAAGCGCCACGGCGGGCTCGAACCGCACAAGGAACGGTTGGCCGCCGGGATGAAGAAAAACGGCTACACCGCCGAGTTCGCCGCGCAGATCTTCGAGCAGATCAAGGGTTTTGGCAGCTACGGTTTTCCCGAGTCCCACGCAGCCAGTTTTGCCTTGCTGACCTACGCCAGTTGCTGGTTGAAATGCCACGAGCCGGCAGCCTTCGCCTGTGCGCTGATCAACAGTTGGCCGATGGGGTTCTACAGCCCGGACCAGGTTCTGCAGGACGTTCGGCGTCATCATTTACAGGTTCGCCCGGTGGACGTGCGCGCCAGTGACTGGGATTGCAGCCTGGAACCGATCAGCGGTGCGCAACCGGCGATTCGCCTGGGCATGCGCATGATCAAGGGCTTTCGCGAGGAGGATGCCCGGCGCATCGAGGCGGCCCGCTCGAAAGGCGCGTTTGCCGACATCGCCGACCTCGGTGAACGGGCGCGACTCGATGCTCGCGCCCAGGAGCAACTGGCCGATGCCGGCGCGCTGCGTGGCCTGGCCGGCGACCGGCATCGGGCACGCTGGGAAGTGGCCGGGGTACAAAAGCAGCTGGGTTTGTTTGCCGGCCTGCCGAGCCGGGAGGAGGACGCGGTGTCGTTGCCCAAACCCTCCGTGGGCGAGGACCTGCAAGCCGATTACGCCAGTGTCGGCACCACCCTCGGGCCGCATCCGCTGGCCCTGTTGCGCAGTGAGTTGAAGGCGCGGCGCTGCCGCAGTTCGCAGGAGTTACTGGACGTCGAGCACGGTCGGCCGGTCAGCGTCGCCGGGCTGGTCACCGGCCGACAACGCCCGGCCACCGCCAGCGGCGTGACCTTCGTCACCCTTGAGGACGAGTTTGGCAACGTCAACGTGGTGGTCTGGCGTGACCTGGCCGAGCGACAGCGCCGGGTGCTGGTGGGCTCGCAGTTGCTCAAGGTCGATGGCCGCTGGGAGAAGGAGGGCGAGGTGCGACACCTGATTGCCGGGCGCTTGAGTGATCTGAGCGCGTTGCTGGACGGCATCACTGTACGTAGCCGGGATTTTCACTGACCCACCACAACCGCTGTAGGAGCTGGCTTGCCAGCGAAGGCATCATCACGGCCACCATCGCTTCGCCAGCAAGCCGGCTCCTACGGATCGTGGTCAATCTCGTTCTATTTAGCCAGCGGCCAAAACCGCTCCCCACCGCCCGGCGCTTCGGTCCACGCCTGCAATGAGCGTGTCGGCAAATCGAAATAATCCCGCGTGCGCGCATAGCCATGCCCGCCCATGCGTCCGATCGCATCCAGCCCCAACTGATCGATGTACAGGGTTTTCGGATCGATCAGTTCGTCCCGCACATGAGCCATCAGCACTTCACCGAAAATGATTTCCCGGGATTGGCCGATGGACAGCGCCATCATCCGCCGGCACTCCAGCGCCACCGGGGCTTCGCCGATGCGCGGGCATTTGACCGTGGTGCCGGGGATGGCGGTGAGGCCGGCCGCGGTCAATTCGTCGAAGCCGGGGGCGAAGGGCACGGCGCAGACGTTCATGGCTTCCACCAGCGCATCGCTGACGATGTTCACGGTGAATTCCTGGTTGAGTTGAATGTTGCGGGTGGTGTCCTTGGGACTTTGGTCACCGTAGTTTTCCACGCCCAGGGCGAGAATGGGCGGGTCGGCCGACAGCGCATTGAAGAAGCTGAACGGTGCTGCGTTGACCCGGCCTTCGCCGTCGACGGTGGTGACCAGGGCAATCGGCCGTGGCACGACGCTGCCGATCAGGATCTTGTATTTTTCCCGTGGGCTCAATGTGCTGAAGTCGAAGCTTTGCATGGGCAGAACTCTCTAAAGAAGGGGATCGATCGCGCTCAGTGGCGTATGTGCGCTGTAGTCGTCGGCGAACGGGATGGCTGGCTGGAACAGGCTTTTCCAGTCCGGTTGGCCAAAGGCCCGGTCGCTGTGGCTTCGCATCAGTTTTTCGAATTGCCGTTGGGCCTGGCGTTGCAGGGCGGGGTAGTCGACACCCTTGACCTGGCCGTCCTGCATCACGCAGCGGCCATCGATGTAGCTGGCGATGCAGTCGTCACCGCGACCGGCCAGCAGAAGATTTTTCAGCGGATCGAACAACGGTCCCAGGTGCATTGCGCGCAGGTTGAACACGGTGATGTCGGCCTTGCACCCCGGCGCCAGACGTCCGAGATCGTCGCGGCCCAAAGCCGTGGCGCCGCCGAATGTCGCGGCGTTGTACAGGTCCAGCGTGCTGGTCAGGTCGTTACCGCCCTCCATAAGGCGGGCAATGTTCAAGCCCTGACGCATGTTGTCCAGCAAGTCCGCCGGCCAGGTGTCGGTGCCCAGGGCGAAGTTGATGCCCTTGGCCCGATAGCGTCCGAACGAGTTCAGCGCCTCGCCATCCCGGGCGAATACCACCGGGCAATGCACCAGGCTCGCGCCGCCGTCCACGACTCGCTGCAAGTCGTCGTCACCTTGGGTGTAGATGCCGTGGGGCAGCAGGCTGCGTGGGGTCAAAAGCCCAAGCTGCTGCAACCAGCCTAACGGTGAGGCGCCGCGCAGTTGCTCGACCATCGCCACTTCACCGAGGCCCTGGCAGCAATGCAAACGCATCGGTGCGTTCAGTTCCCGGCTCAGCATGGCGGTGCGCTGCAGCAGCGCCGGGGTGCAGGTCTGGATGCGATCGGGCAGCAGCGCGCCGCGAATCAGGTCGTTGTGCGCGCCGTCGAAATCGCGGAAAAACCGTTCAGCCGCATCCAGTCCCGCCATACCCCGGGCTTCGTCCCAGTGGTGGGCCAGCTTACCGTCGGCCTGCCAGTAACTCATGCCGCTCATATAGCAAGGGCCGAGGTAAGTGCGCAGCCCCAGCTCGGCTGCCACATCGGCTAAA
>NZ_AKJJ01000017.1:0-8579 GCF_000282395.1 Pseudomonas sp. GM55
TCGAGGGGCCCTGGGCTCGGGCAGCGGCACCGGCGTTGGCGAGGCCGGCGTTATCGGTGCCGATTTCGTACAGCATGATGCCGCCGGCCCAGGCTTGCTGGCAGCACAGGGCAAGTAGCGCAGAGGCGGGCAGGGTAGCTGTTTTTGTCGGCATGGAAATCCCTCAGCAATTATCCATTTCGAATACGGGTGGACTGCACCAGCCACCCGTGGATTCGGCTGTTACTTGGCCATCTCTGCCCGAGCCGCGGCGATCTTGGCTTTAACCGAGTCGAGGTTGAAACTCGCGCCTTTTTGCATCGGTGGGAACTCGATCGCGGTTTCAGCCAGTTTAGCCACCTGCTGCTGCACGAACACAAAGCGCCAGAACTGGAATTTGAACCAGTCGAAGTATTGTTGCGAACCCTGTGCGGCCTGATTTTCCGGCCAGCCCATGCGCTCGAACGGGTCGAGGCGCAGATTGGTCAGGATCGGTACATCGACCGCCAGTTTGGCGCCCATCCAGCCACCCGGTTGGTCAATGAAGCGATATTTGTAGTCGTCAATGCGCACCGCACCCAAGGAGCTTTCTCCGAAGTAGAAGACTTCATGCCGGTTCGACGGACCTTTTCCGGTGATCATTGGAGTTTGATCATAGCCGTCCAGGTGAACTTTGTAGGTGGTGTCGCCCAATTGTTTGCCTTTGAGCAGTTCCGCCGTGATGTTCGGGTTACCTGCCGCCGCGACCAGGGTCGGGAACCAGTCCATGCCGGACATGATGCCGTTGGCGATCTGGTTGGCCGGCACCTTGCCTGGCCAGCGAATGATTGCCGGTACCCGGAAGCCACCCTCCATGACCGTGCCTTTGCCCATGGCGAACGGAGTCGTGCCGCCATCGGGCCAGGTGAAGTTTTCCGCACCATTGTCGGTGGTGAAAATCACGATGGTGTTGTCGTCCATGCCGTCTTTTTTCAGCTTCGCCAGGACGTCGCCCACAATGTCATCGAGCTGCGCCATGCCGGCTTCCTGTTCCGACCAGCCATTCTGCGAGTTGCGCATGGCCTCGTACTTGTCGGAAAGGTGCGTGACGATGTGCATGCGGGTCGGGTTGAGCCAGACGAAGAACGGTTTGTTGTCCTGCTTGGCCTTGTCGATGAACGAGAAGGCCTTGTCGCGAATCTCCTCGTCGACGGTTTTCATCCGCTCCGGATAGAGCGTTCCGGCGTCTTCGATTTTCTGCTTGCCGACTTTGCCCCAGCGCGGCATCACGGTTGTGTCATCGGTGGTGGAGGCCCAGCTGTGGACCATGTTGCGTGGGCCGACGCTGTCCAGCAGCTCCTTCGGATAATTGGGGTGTGCCGGATCTTCCATGGCGTCGAGGTGATAGAGGTAGCCGAAGAACTCATCGAAACCATGGACGGTAGGCAGGAACTGGTTCAGGTCACCCAAGTGGTTTTTGCCGAACTGGCCGGTGGCATAACCCATGGCCTTGAGGGTGGTCGCGATGGTGACAGCTTCGGCGGGAATTCCCACGGGCGAGCCGGCCTGGCCGACGGTGGTCATGCCCGTACGAATCGGCAGTTCGCCGGTGATGAAGTTGGCGCGCCCGGCGGTGCAACTGGCCTCGGCGTAATAGTCGGTGAAACGCATGCCTTCGTTCGCTAGCTGATCGAGGTTGGGGGTTCTGCCGGCCATCATGCCCTGGTTGTAGACGCCGATATTCGACCAGCCCACATCGTCGCCCATGATCACCAGGATGTTGGGGGCTTTGTCGGCGGCCAGGGTCAGGCCGGGAAACGCCATCACAGACAGCAATAGGGGGACCGCAAACATCGTGGATAAGTTTGTCCGATTCATTTCGAGCTCCTGCGCACTCGTGTGAGTACATCGAGACGAGCCCCCAACCGTCATTGAATTTCGTAACCCCCCGCGAAGAGCGTAGGTTTGAATTGCGAAATTTCCAGTAATGGATAGTCAGAAAGCACTGATTCAGGCGCATTGCGCCGAAAGAGTGTTCGCTCAAAGACACCTGCTAAATCGGGGCGGCGAGCGCTACTCGCCGCCTCAATCGCCATTACCGGTCGGCAGTGGCGGCCAGCAATGGTGCGATTTGCTGATCGGTCAATGCGGCGTGCACGTCCATGCTCATCAGGTCGTTCCACTCCAGCACCCATTTTTGAATCGGCACCAGATCACTCGCCTCGGCAATGCCGAAGCCGGCCGAGCTCCCTACGGCGTGCCAGCGTCCGTGCATGGTGACGCCTTCGGGCGGCGCGCCACCGGTCTTGAGAAAGCGTGCGATTGCGGCATCACGGTTGTCCGGGCTGATTGTCCAACTGACGATGAATAACATCGGCCACCTCCTGTTACGGATTGGCACCGGTTTTTTTTGCGCGCACCTGGCTGGCGCCGGGGCCGTGGCCGCGCTTGGGTTTGCAGTTGCGTCCTGGCTGTCTTGCGGCAGAATCTCCCATGGAAGGCATAGCAGCGCTTTGCCATTCATGTACGACCGCTGATCCTGTTCAGGTGGCTGTTCGAGGGGGGTAACGGATGCGTGTTTCACCAGCGAAACATGGGCAGCGGCCGCAGCGGCGAGCGAATGAATTGCCGGGCTGAACGCTTTATCAGCATCGAGTGAAAACCATGGTCGGGAAAGGTCGACTGCACGGTCTTGATGAAGCTTCGGGGCAAGCCGAAACGGACCAGGCCCAGGGACACATCCACCAGATCGGCCTGGCGGAAGAATTCGACGCTGTCGGCACAAGCGCCGCGATACCGGCGCACCTTGTGATGCTCAAGTATCAACGCACTGACTTCATCCTTCAGTTCCGGTCGTTGTTGGTGGTCGAGGTATTCGGTGGCCAGGGCAATGGATGGCGGCAGGTAGTCCAGGGTGTCATCGGTCCAGATACCCAGGTCATGAAACGCCGCCGCGATCTGTACGGTATCCGAGGGCAAGCCTTCGGTACCGCTGAGGGCACTATGGAAATTCAGCACCCGGTAAATGTGGTTGCGGTAGCCCTGCAGGTCGGCCCCGATGGCCAGGGCGAACGAGGTGAGAATTTCGTCGGTGAGGGGAAATTCGAGAATGGGCTTCATCAGGCGTCACGCAACAGGTCGTTGGCATTGAGCAGCTCGTAAGCAATCTCCGGGCGCTTTTCCATGGCACGGCGAATGGCCGCGGGGATGTTGGCGCGGGTCTTGCGGCACAGCCCCGGCAGGTCGCCAATCTGGATACCGATGCCGCGCATGGTGCGCACCTCATTGAAGCCGGGGGCGATGTCCACGCGGATCCCCAACTGTTCGAACATGCGCCGTTGCACGTGCTCGAGATCGCTCAGGCTCTGCAGGTTCTCCAGGCGTTCGATCAGGCGTTTTTCTTCGTTGCGGGTCAGAAACAGAATGCGCAGGTCCGCCCCCGGTGTTTCCAGCAACGGGTCACGCCCGCAGTCGCAGGCACCGGGCGGGCAGGGTTGGCGAATCGGAGTGGAGGCGTTCATGTGATTCAATCATAGAGCGCCGTGATCGAATTTGCCCATAGGGATTTTTGAGGTTATGCAATGCAATGAAATGTAGGAGCGAGCTTGCTCGCGAAGGTGTGTCAGTCGACATCAACGTAGCTGACACTCCATCGCGAGCAAGCTCGCTCCTACAGGGGCTGCGGTGAAACCTGTTTAACTCATTTCAAGACCAGCAACCGATAAACGCCGTCTTCGACTTCAATCCCGTGGGTGTCATGGGTGAAGCCCGGGAAGGATGTGTCGAAGGCTTCCAGTGCCTTGAGATACGCCAGCAACGGACCGTCCGCAGGCCCTGCGTTTTCACCTGGCATGAGCAGCGGGATGCCTGGTGGATACGGCACGATACCGGTGGCGGCAAGGCGCCCGGCCGCTTCGTTGAGGGTGACCAGTTCGATTTCGTTGCGCACCAGTTTTTCGTAGGCCTCCACCGGGCTGAATTCGGCTTTTGGCAGGGTGCCGAAGGCCTGGGACATGTTGGCGGTGGTCTTGTGTTTCTTCATGGCGGCGAAGATTTCATCGGCCAGATCCTTCAGGCCCATGCCGGCATAACGTTGCTGGTGGGCGTTGTACAGGTCGGGCAGGCACAGCTCGAGCTCGGCGTTGTCGTCGTAATCACGCTTGAAGTCGAGCAGGGCGTTGAGCAGCGTGCCCCACTTGCCTTTGGTGATGCCGATCGAGAACAGGAACAGGATGGTGAAGTCGGTGGTTTTCTCGACCACGATCCCCTGGCGGCCCAGGTACGCCGTGACCACGCAAGCGGGGATGCCGGAGGCGAGCAGGTTGCCGTCGTCGCCCATGCCCGGGCTGAGCACCGAAACCTTGATCGGGTCGAGCATGCAGTAACCGTCTTCGATGTCACCAAAACCGTGCCATACCGCGTTCGGGTGCAGGACCCAGCAGTTCGGGTCGGTTTTAAGCTGCGCCGGGTCGACCTCATGGAACGGCACGGTCGCTGCGCCCACCTGTACGGTCGGTGGCTGCCAGCAGGTGAAGAACCAGTTGTCCTTGCTCAGCATCTCGTTGTGCATGCGCGAGAGCACCTGGCGGAAGCTGATGGCTTCTTCGATCGATTCGCTGGTGAGGATCTGCCCGCTCGGTGCTTCCATCATCGCCGAGCTGACGTCGCAGGACGCCATGATCGCGTAGTTTGGCGAAGTCGAGGCGTGCATCATGTACGACTCGTTGAAGCGCGCATGTTCGATCGGGTTGCGACCGTCACGCACATGGATCATCGAGGCCTGGGACAGGGCAGCCAGCAACTTGTGGGTCGACTGGGTGGCGAATACCGTCGGCTTGGACTTGTCGTGATCGCCCGGGTCGCCGTGCATGGCATGGCGTCCGCTGTACAGCGGGTTGAAGCGCGCATAACCGTACCAGGCTTCGTCGAAGTGCAGACGGTCAACGCTTTCGCCCAGCAGCTCTTCGACACGGGTGACGTTGTAGGTCAGGCCGTCGTAGGTGGAGTTGGTGACAATGGCGTGCACCGGTGTCGGGTCGATGCCTTTCTTGACCAGCGGGTTGTTGGCGATGGCGGTTTTAACGCCTTCGGCGCTCAGGGTCTGCGGCAGGATCGGGCCGATGATGCCGTAGCGGTTGCGGGTCGGCACCAGGTAGGTCGGAATCGCCCCGGACAGGGTCATCGCATGTTCGGCGGACTTGTGGCAATTGCGGTCGCACAGGGCGATCTGGTTGCGCGTGACGCTGGCCATGAGGATGACGCGGTTGGACATCGACGAACCGTTGGTCACGTAGTACGTGCGGTGTGCGCCGAAGACCTTGGCGGCATAACGTTCGCCCTGGCCGATGGGGCCGCTGTGATCGAGCAGGGAGCCCAGTTCGCCGACCGAGATCGACAGGTCGGAACGCAGCAGGTTCTCGCCGAAGAACTCGTAGAAGGCACGCCCGGCAGTGCTCTTGAGAAACGCCGTGCCGCCGGCATGGCCGGGGGTGTGCCAGGAGTATTCATAGGTGCGGGCAAACTTCACCAGCGCACCGAACATCGGCGGCAGGGCGGCCTGACGGTAACGTTCGATAGCGGCCAGGATGCGCCCGCTGAGGAAGCGTGAAGTGTCTTCGGGCAGCCAGATGAAGTCATCGGCGTGTTGCATGACCAGCAACGGAATGCTCGACGCGGTGGTACGGTCGCTGATCAGGAACACCGGCACGCGTGTGTTGCGCTCGCGCAGTTTGACCAGCAGTTTGATGCAGTCGGCGTGGCCTTCGCTGGTGTCCATTTCCCAGCGGATGAGCACGCATTGAACGGCAGGGTCCGAACGCAGGATCGAGGCGGCATCGGTGAGGCTTTCCGAGGCCAGTACGCTGACACCACGTCCCTCTACGTCGTGGATCAGTTGATCCAGGGCGCGGCCGAACACCGTTCGCTTGTCCGGCGGACTGCTGACCAGTAGCGCCAGCATGCCCAGCGAGTGTTTATATTCCGTCATGCTTGAACCTCCATAGTGGCTTTAGTCAGATTGTTCACCGGCACTGGCTCGGCAGTTAGGTGCTGCGCGCTGACGGTTTGCGTCGGTACGCTGTTGTTGAGTGCTTCGAGACGGATCAGGCGGTTGTTGACGAAGCCGAACAGGGTGTAGCCAACGATGGTGGCCACGCCGCCCAGCATCAGGGCCTGCTCCCCGGAGCTGTACAGCGCCAGATAGCTGTAGGCTGCCGCGACCAGAGCAATGACGTTGGTTGCCAGTGCCTTGCCTTCCGGCACGTTGGAGACTTTCTGCATGGTCATCAGCGCGGCCATGGACAGGATGTAAGGCACCAGGTTGGTGACCACTGCGAGGTTGACGAGGGTGTCGAACTGCTTGCTCAGGTCGGGACTGATGGTGAGCAGAGCCAGCGCTGTCTGTGCGGTGAGCAACACCAGCATGCCGACAATCGGCGTTCCTGCCTTGTTGGCCTTGGCGAAGATCGACAGGAAGTAACCGGTGTCTGCCGAGCTTTTGTACACCTGGGCGATAGTGAACTGCCAACCCAGCAGCGAACCGATGCAGGCGAGCACCATTGCCGCCATCACGATATCCCCGACCATCGGGGTGAACATTTTGGCGAACACCAGGCCGAACGGTGCGGTGGACGCGACCAGTTCTTCGTTGCCGACGATACCGAAGATGACGTTGGTGGAGACGATGTAGATCACCGCCGCACCCAGGGTGCCGCCCAGCACGGCAATCGGCACGTTGCGCTCGGGGTTTTCCACCGCGTCGGTGTTGGCGCAAGCCGATTCCAGGCCGAGGAAGGCCCACAGGGTGATCGCCACCGAGGCGCCTGCCGCTTCGAACCAGCTCTTGTCGTGGGGGTTCCAGCCGGCGGCGTAAACGCTGCTGTCAAACCAGAACCAGCCAACCGTGGATACCAGCACCACCGGTGCAATTACTCCCCAGACCGTCACCGCGCCGATCCGGCCGGTAATTCTGGCGCCGCCAAAGTTGGCGAAGGTGGTGATCCATAACAAGGCGATGGTCGCCAGGCCTACTTGCAGGGAATCCAGTTTTATCCCGAACAACACCTGGATATAACCCACCGCAGTAATACTGATCGCCACGTTGGCAATCAACAGCGAGAGGCCGTAGGTGTAGTTGGTGATGTAGTTACCGGCCTTACCGAACGTGTATTCGGCATAGCCGCCCATGCCGCCGGTCTTGCGGCTGAGCATCCCGCATCGCGCAAAGGCGTAGGCCAGAGCGAGGGAACCGGTGGCCGTCACCAGCCAGGAAAGAATCGAAATTGCACCGACTTCCGCGAGTTTCGTCGGTAGCAGCACAATGCCGGAGCCCAACATGTTGACGGCGGTCAACATTGTCAGTTGCCCCACACTCATTTTCTTTGCGACTGACATTCCATTGCCTCACTTAAGTTGGCGATTGAGAGTCTTAGCTATAGCAAAGGATTGAAAACTCGCAAGAAATGGCGTCACCCATTTCGTTTTTGCACTAATTCGCAAAAAAGGCAGGATGCTGGCCCCCAAGTTTAAAAATCCTCAGCAAAATTAGTTCATTTTCAGCCAGTTAAACAGGTCAAGATGCGCAAGATATGGATCGCATTAATTCCGCTAGTTGTTGCGGGTACAGCCAATTCGGCTCAGGCAAAAGAACTGGCCACCCATGATCAGTACATGTGCAGTTGGGGCGCAGGTACCGCTGCAAGGGCTCAGGAACTCAAGCTCTCGGGCGTTTCTCTGTATGCCGCGCGGCAGAAAATCCAGGTCTACAAGTTCGCCAAATCCTGGATGCGTATGATGGCACTTGGCATTACAGAGCAAACTTATGACAGTCCGTCGCGATTCAAACCGACGGCTGTACGGCAGAGCTTTTATGAGGACTGCGTGAGGTACAAGTTGGCGCGTAAATAGAAAAAAAGAAGCGGGCGTCGGTCGGATCGACCACGGTATGGGCCTGTGACGTCTATATTGATTGACCATCCCAGCGACCGGATGGGGTGTTAAAACCGGTTTCTTACAACTCAATCAGGAGGTCACCATGAACCAGATCGATAAAGTGTTGTACACCGCCAAAACCCACACCACCGGCGGGCGTGACGGCGCCTCCCGCAGCTCCGACGGGATCCTCGATGTGAAGCTCTCGTCCCCGGGTGCGGGTGGCGGCGGAACCAATCCGGAGCAACTGTTCTCTGCCGGCTGGTCGGCCTGCTTTATCGGCGCCATGCAAGTGGCGGCCAGGGAAATGAAAGTGGCGCTGCCCAAGGACGTGGCCGTCGATGCGGAAGTCGACCTGGGTACCAATGAAGGCGGCTACCTGCTCCAGGCGCGGCTCAATGTCAGCCTGCCAGGGCTGGATCGTGAAACCGCGCAGAAAATTGTCGACACCGGGCACCAGTACTGCCCGTACTCGAAAGCTACGCGCAACAACATCAACGTTGTGCTCAAGCTGGTTTGAATTGACATGAAAAGGTCTTGGCGAATGACATGGATTGTCGCCAAGGCCTGAAATACTCGCTGACCCGATCCGACCTGTTCGTGAAGGTGGCCTGACAGTCAGACTGTCTTTTGTTGACGGTGTGCATATCCGTTTTTTCGGTAACGGCGACTGGTGGTTTCGCCCTTACGGC
>NZ_AKJJ01000018.1:0-15769 GCF_000282395.1 Pseudomonas sp. GM55
TCAGGAGTTGCTTGACCATTGCGACGTCACTGGTCAAGACCAGGCCGATTGCGACACAGCAGGCGATTAGGTGGAAATATACAACGCCCAAACGAACATATTCCACGGTGGACGAAGAAAACATACTAAGTTCCATGGTGACCCCTTGGCTTCAATAGTGAATCAGCATAACTCTCGGCACGGCTTGATTGGCGTTTGCCGTTGCTGATTGCAATTAAGATTCAGTAATCACTATTAATTAATCTTGCGGCATTATGCGGTCAAGATGATAGCGATTTTCGCGAATGAACTTTTAATCATTCGATCATGTCAATTTTCAAGTAACAAAAACATCAATTCGCACTGGGTGCATATGAAGTTTAACTTGCGCTTATGGGGAAGGGCGTGGCCCAGAACCCTGGCGGCGAGCGCATCAGGCAATGCTGGTTGGACTGGCAGGGCTTCCACCCCATTCGAGGAAACGGATCTTGTGGACCTCACCCTCGCTGTCTTCGTAGACCAGGGTCACCGGTACCATACCGGTCTTGTCGGATGTATCGGTGCGCTGCAGTACCCGCTTTACATCGATTTCCATTCCGTAGTGGTATTCGACGGCCGAGACATGCGCGCCGGGTTCTTGCAGGCCGTTCTGGTCAAAGACACTGGGTGCGAGACTGGAAATCACGGCACTTACTACTGTGGCGATGTTCATTAGGCTTTACCTCTTCTGAAGTTCGCTTGACGAGGACCTAATGTGACACGTGATGGAAGTGAAGTTCACTTTACCACGACGAACGCACCCAACCTGAGTCGCCTGTAGTGGCTTCAGGCTCCCAGCTATTCCCCGCGCTTGACGCCTTACGACCATTCGTCCATTAAACGCCGTATTTGTTGGGCCAAACGCCTTTTTTGGACGAGGTCATAACATGTCATGACAGATTTTTGCGCAAGATTTCACTCGGTGGATGTGACAGTACCTGGACCGAAAATGCCTGCTTTCGGGCCAGGGGAGAATATCGGGTATTGGCCGATTTCTGCCTGTCACCAAGGGCTGCAACCAACCCATGGCAGCCGCTTTCCAATGGCGCTACGCTTGTGATCGCACCCCTCACGTTCTGATTACCACGAGATGAACCGACTTCTTTATTGCCTGCGTGGCTGGGCCCGAAAGCTGAAACGGCAAACCATGGTTCTCTGGTTTTGTTATCAGCATCCGCAAACGCCCTGGCTACCCAAGTGGGTTTCGGTTTTTGTCGTGGCCTATGCGCTGAGCCCAATCGACCTTATTCCCGATTTTATTCCCGTGCTTGGATACGTGGATGACGTGATTATTTTGCCGCTTGGCATTCTGCTTGCGCTTCGGCTGATGCCATCAGCCGTGCTGCAGGAGTGTCAGCTCAAAGCGGCGGAGTGGGAGGCTAGAGACTTGCAGCGCCCGGTGAACAAGCTTGCTGCGGTGCTCATCGTACTGACGTGGTCCATTGCCGCGATGGGTGCGTGGCGAGCGTGGGGGTGATTGACAAAGGGTCGATGGAAGTGGGGGGAAGTGAAGCTGTCGTCCAGTTTCGTGAATGGTTGCAGCACTTTACCCATCGGATCAAAGCCAATGCAGGAGCGCAATGGTATACAACCAGCCGATGCAGAGGGTGATGATCAGGTAGACCACCACGAGCATCAGCGCGTAATTCCACATGACACTAACCTCCCATAATCGCGGTTTGAGGCGCGTCAGGGGCGTCTGATAAACCGAATAAACCTTGGTCACGCCGTACCACAACATCCGCGCTGCTCCTGAATCGATCTAACCTGGAGTCACTCTACATTCCGTACCGGGGTACAAAATCAAGGGCGTGTGATGGCGACAGGGCTGAGTATCGGCAAGTTGGCGGAAGCTGCCGGGGTGAACTCGAGACCATTCGCTATTACCAGCGGCGCGGCTTGCTGAATGAACCGTCGAAGCCGCTCGGCGGTTATTGGCACTATCTACCGGTGATGCCTGGTTGCCGGGCATCCTGCACAGGCGTCAGGCCAGCACCCCGTACCCTGTAATCGTAAGGCTGCTTGCCAGCGGCCAGGAATGACCGCTTTTGGCTGAGCAGTCAGTCCGGATTCTCTTTTTTTGAACTCGGGCTGAAAGCACTTATCTAAAAAATATGTGGGAATATTTCCCGCGCAATCATGCTGGCTGGCTCTGAGGGATCGTGCGCATACCGCAGTTGCTTGTTATTGCTGCAGATTCAGGTTCGGGCTGGTTGGCTGGCCGCTCCAATGGGCGGTCGGAAACTCACTTGATATTGCGTTCAATAGGGAGATGACGACGCAACTCCAAGCGGAGGTGCATCATGCTGCTCAAAAAATGTTTGTTGGCTCTGGCAATTGGCGGTGTCCTGTCGGCATCGACGATCCTGGTGCCCGATTACATCAGTAGTTTCTCCAGCGTGTACGCCAAAGATGGCGGTAGCGGAGGCGGTGGTGGTCACGGTGGTGACGGCGGAGGCGGCCACGGTGGCAGCGGCCATGGAGAGGGTGGCGATCATGGTGCTGCTGGCCATGGCGGTGACGGTCATGGAGGGCCGGGGCGTGGCGACGCTGATCATGGTGGTATGGCCGGGAACAGAGGCCCGGGCAATGCGCATGACAACGACAACGATAACGCCAATGACAATGACAATCACGCCACCGATGCAGCCAGGGACGCTGCCAGAGCTGATGCGGATGCAGCCCGGGATGCTGCCAGAGCTGCCGCAGATGCAGCCCGCGACGCCGCCAGAGCTGATGCGGATGCCGCTCGGGACGCTGCAAGAGCTGCTGGCGTAGTGGGTGCAGATGCAGCCCGCGATGCCGCCAAGGCAGAAGCCGATGCAGCCAGGGACGCTGCCAAAGTCGAGGCGAATGAAGCCAGAGAGGCTGCCAAGGTTGAGGCGAACGAAGCCAAAGCGGATGTGGCGGACGCGCCGGATATCGACGTGGTTGAGGTAGAGAACTAGGCCTGCACCTGATGCAATGAGCACGGCAGGCATACCCGTAGAAAACGTCCCGGGAGCCTGAGGGACGTAACGGCAAAGAGTCGCAAGCCCTGAAATGTCGGGGTTTGCGACTTTTTTCGGTTATTGAGCCAAGGGGGAAGGTCTCTACATTCAGATCGACCGTTGATTCACGCGCTGAGTCAGTTCCTGCGCTGACTCTTTTCTTTCCGAGTAGCGGTCAACCAGATCGGGGCGATCCCGTAGCAGCAAGGTAAATTTCACCAGTTCCTCCATAACGTCCACCACCCTGTCGTACAGCGACGAGGGCTTCATGCGATTGGCGTCGTCAAACTCCAGAAAAGCCTTTGGCACGGATGATTGATTGGGGATTGTGAACATGCGCATCCAGCGCCCCAGTACACGAAGTTGATTCACCACATTAAAGGACTGGGAACCGCCGCAGACTTGCATGACAGCGAGGGTTTTTCCCTGGGTTGGGCGAATGGCCCCCAACGCCAATGGCACCCAGTCTATTTGGGCCTTGAATACGGCGGACATGGAGCCGTGGCGTTCTGGCGAGCACCAGACCTGTCCTTCAGACCACTGCATCAGTTCGAGCAGTTCCTGGACTTTCGGGTGATCAGTGGGCGCGTCGTCCGGGAGCGGCAGGCCTGAAGGATTGAAGATCCGCGTCTCGGCGCCGAAGTGTTCGAGCAACCGGGCGGCTTCCTCGACCAGCAGGCGACTGAACGACCGCGCACGAGTGGAGCCGTATAGCAACAGGATGCGCGGCTTGTGCTGGTCGTCGCGTCCATCGGCGATGGGCTGAGTCAGTGAGGTGTCGAGATTGGGCAGCGGATGGGTCATGGGGTCTCCGGTTACAGCGTGCCGATGCGGTCGAGTTCCCGCTTCAGCGCATCACGGTCAAGTTGTGCAAAAGGCAGGTCCAGGAATGCCCGGCAGCGCGTTTCAATGTGCGCCAGGGTTGAGTGGAACGCCGCCGATACCCTTGCTTCATCGCCCTTTATCTCCGATGGGTCTTCCAGGCCCCAATGCGCTTTCAGTGCCGGTCCGAAGTACAGGGGGCACGCCTCGCCGGCGGCCTTGTCGCAGACCGTAATGACGATATCCGGAGGGTTGGTTTCGAACGCGTCATTGCCTTTGCTGCTCAAGCCGTCGATGGCAATGCCGGCCTCTTGCAGCGTGCTCAGGCTGCGGGGCAGCACCTGTCCCTTGGGGAAACTGCCGGCACTGATCGCCTCAAAACCTTGCGGGGCGAGATGGTTGAACATGGCTTCGGACAGGATGCTGCGACAGCTATTGGCGGTACACATAAACAGAACGCGCATGGTGACTCCTCTTTGCAGTCGCTCAGGGGCTAAACGCTCAGGCGCAGGGCCAGGGCAGACAAGGTGATGAGCAGGATCGGCAGCGTCAGGACCACGCCGACCCTGAAGTAGTAACCCCAAGTGATGCGGATGCCCTTGCGCTCCAGAACATGCAGCCAGAGCAGGGTGGCCAGGCTGCCGATTGGGGTGATTTTGGGGCCCAGGTCAGAGCCGATGACATTGGCGTAGATCATGGCTTCACGTACCACACCCGTGGCGTCACTGGCTTGAATCGACAGGGCACCCACCAGCACCGTGGGCATGTTGTTCATGCCCGATGACAGCAAAGCCGTGAGCAGGCCGGTGCCCAACGCGGCGCCCCAGATGCCGAATTCGGCCATGTGGTTCAGAGCCGTTGTCATGGAGGTGGTCAGTCCGGCGTTTTTCAGCCCGTAAACCACCAGGTACATGCCCAGCGAAAATATCACGACGTGCCAGGGCGCTTCACGCAGCACTCGTCGGGTGGAAATCACATGCCCGCGCGCAGCCACGGCGAACAGCATCGCGGCACAGACCGCTGCGATTGCGCTGACTGGAATGCCCAAGGGTTCCAGCGCAAACAGCCCGATCAGCAACAAAGCCAGAACAATCCAGCCGACACGGAAGGTCAGAGGGTCTCGCACGGCACGTCGCGGATCCAGCACGTCTTCCAGTGAGTAGTGCCTGGGAATGTCACGCCGGAAAAACCCGTACAGCACCGCAAGAGTGGTCGCCACGGCCACGAAATTGACCGGCACCATGATGGCAGCGTATTCACTGAAACCCAGGTCGAAGTAGTCCGCCGAAACGATGTTGACGAGGTTGGACACCACCAGGGGCAAGCTTGCCGTGTCGGCAATAAAACCGGCCGCCATGACGAACGCCAGGGTAGACGCTGGCGAAAAACGCAACGCGAGCAGTATTGAAACAACGATGGGGGTCAGAATCAGCGCTGCACCGTCATTGGCAAACAGCGCGGATACGCCGGCCCCCAGCAGTATCGTGAACACGAACAGGCGACGGCCGTCACCCTTGGCCCAGCGCGCCACATGCAACGCGGCCCATTGGAAAAATCCGGCCTCATCGAGCAGCAAGCTGATGATGATGAGCGAGATGAATGTCGCGGTGGCGTTCCAGACAATGCCCCACACCAGTGGAATATCGTCCAGCGTCACGACGCCCGCAAACAGGGCCAGAATGGCTCCCAGGGAGGCGCTCCAGCCGACGCCCAGGCCCTTGGGTTGCCAGATGACCAGCACCATGGTGAGCAGGAAAATGCTAAATGCAGTCAACATGCACAGTCTCGACTAATGAAGGGTCAGCAGCAGGCGGAAGTGTTGAGAGGACGGTCGCCCATCGCGTTCAGGCGAGTGCTGTTGTCTTCAAGCCAGTCGGCGTTTGCCAGCAAGGTTGTCTCGAGAACGTCACGCACCCACGCCGGCAGGTCAGGATTGAGCCGGTAATACACCCACTGTCCCTGGCGGCGGTCCAGCAGCAGGCCGCACCCGCGAAGCTGTGCAAGATGGCGAGAAATTTTAGGCTGGCTGTCGTCCAGGGCACAGACCAGCTCACAAACGCATAACTCGCCTTCACGGGCGATGAGCAAGGTGGCCCGAGCGCGGGTTTCGTCGGACAGACATTTGAATACGGCGGCAGGGTTGAGCATTTGCGGAGCTCGATACATATGGAAATACGAATATACGTTTATCCGTATGTATCGTGCAAGCAGCCCGGACTCTGGTAGGGGAAGGTCAGGCTCGGTAGGGTTGTTCAGGCATGAGATAAACTTGAACCATTTCGGCGCAAGACAAAGGAGAGGTGATGAATGGAATCGTTTAGCGTTCGCGAGCTGAAAAGGACTGATGCTGAAGCGTTGCTGGCATTCGAAGTCCAAAACCGTGAATGGTTCGAATCCCATATTGATGCGCGCGATCCTGCTTTTTACTCGTTGCGGGGTGTCGCCGATCATATCGAAAGCTACTTATCCGATTTTGCCATCGGCGCCTGGCACCCGTTTGTCATCGTGGATTCCAGTCAGACAATCGTCGGTCGAGCCAATCTGAAAAGCATCGACCTGGCGACGGGTACTGCTGAAGTGGGCTATCGGATCGCTCAACGCGCGTGCGGGCAGGGGCTGGCAACCCTGGCGCTGAGGCATCTGATACAGCAAGCAAAGACGCGTTGGGGGCTTACACAACTGGTAGCTTTTGCCTACAAGGAAAATGTGGGCTCAAGAACAGTCCTTGATCGGTGCGGATTCCAACTGGAACAACCTTCCTGTAACGAAAGCACGGGGAACGAAGAGCGATTCGTCCTGTTGATCTAAATAAGATCCCCCAGCGATTCCGAGCGTCGGCAGCAGGTCGGTGGCGCCCCGGTCACTCCTGCTGCGCCTGATCTTCATCCACCTCTTTCCAGCTGTCATCCGGATCAAAGCGCTTCATTGCTTTCGCCAGGTTTTCACCACCGGGCCCCAGGTCTTTCTCGAACACCTGGCCGTCATGGCTGATCATGAAACTCATCACTCCGGTGTCGTTGTATTTCGCCGGCCAGGCGATCAGTGCAAAACCCCGGCTCATCTTGTCACCGATGAGATAACTGTAGGCGCCACCCGGTGCCGAAGGCCCCTGGCCATCAAGGATGCGGAAGCGGTAACCATGCCAGTCTTCGTCGGCAATGGCTTTGCCGAACGAAGGCCCCAGCGGGCTGATCTGGTCGCTATCGTCTTCTGCCCAATAGAGTCCGTCGTGCTTGCCGGGGGTGCTGAAGATTTTCTGCGCATACTCGAGGGCGCCATCTCCGTCTCGATCGACAGACGCATAGTCCATCTGGGCGTCGTGATAGGCCAGCACCGACTGCACCGCGGCGAGTTCATTGCGGCCGATCTGACGTGCACGGATCTCGGCGCTACCGGCCTTCAAGTCAAAGCGCCAACCGTCGGCTGCTTTTGTCATGGGGATGGGCAGTGTCCAGTTCTTGCTGCCGACCGCCAGGACAGCCTTGCGGTCGCTGGTGTTTTCAATGTGATGTTGTTCGCGGTATTGCTGCAAAAACGCATCCACATCTTCGCGCTGCACGCCTTCACGAGGGATGTAACTGTGCCAGTCACTGCCCAGCAACTCGGTCAGGCGTGCCTGGTCGGAGTGTTCCGTACCCAGTGCCTCAACGAACGCTTCAGCGGCCTTTTCTGGTGTTGGAAAGGCTTGCTGTGCCGTCGCCATGCACGACCACGCCAAGCCAATAGCTATCGCAAGGACATGAGGGAGCAAGCCCGTGAGTCCCTTCACTCGAGGATGGTTTTTCAACGGCGGCCCCCCCTTGAACGCGCTGGTGGACTGGACGGCCGACTGATCTGGTGACCGGCCGATCGTGAGGCGCTGGGGCGCTGGGCGGATGCCTGGCTCGCCCGGCCACGATTGGCCTGGAGGTTGGCCTGGGACGGTGAGCGCGCGCCGGCGAACGCATTGTTGCGGGCACTGCCGGCACTGGCGGCCGGCCGTTTGTTGGTTCCTTGACGCGTCTGCGCGACGCCCTCTTTGCGTTGATTCAACTGGGCGCCCTGGTTCCTGGGTTGCTGATCGGCCTGACGGGTCACGTTCCTGGGCTGCTGATTGTCCCGGGTGCTTCTTGCAGCACCCTGGCCTCTGTCAGCTGCCTTCGGTCTGTCTGCACC
This sequence comes from Pseudomonas sp. GM55, assembly GCF_000282395.1. NCBI lineage: Bacteria > Pseudomonadati > Pseudomonadota > Gammaproteobacteria > Pseudomonadales > Pseudomonadaceae > Pseudomonas > Pseudomonas sp. GM55. Next base: position 7,986 of record NZ_AKJJ01000018.1, read on the forward strand.
GGCCTGCATGCGATTGCCACCCGAGGTTCCGGACTGGAGTTTGCGCGCTTGATCACGGGCCTGGAGGTTGCTGGTGGCCGGTCGTTCGATACCGTGCCTGTCCATTGAGTTGCGGGCATTTTCACGGGCCTGGGCACGCTGGGCATTGTCCCCTCGATAGGCTTCACGCTGACTGGCACCGTTCAATTGGCGGCCGTACTGTTCGCGACTCCTGCCGTCTCGATAGGGCACGCCATTGCGGTGCACCGGGTTGTGCTGCCATTTGTTCTGGTTGTTGGTGATGCGGTTGTTGGCGTTGATGTTGTTGTAGCGATTGACGTCGATGTCGACGTCGTTATTGCCCCAGTCACATTCACCCCACAATGCCCCGACGATGGCCACGCCGGTACCAAACGCCAGCCCGGCCATCAAGGCCTGACCGGGGTAATAGGCGGGCGGCGGTGGATAGTACACGGGCGGCGACGCCGGGTAGGGCCAGGTGCCGTAGGTGGTTGTCGGGTTATAGGTGGGGACGTACACCACCTGCGGATCGGAAGGCTGGATGATGATGGTGGAGCTGCTGGCAGGGGCCGGAGCGGGTTCAGGCGCCGGTGCCGCCGTTGTGGTCTTGGGCGCCGGCGCCGCGACGTTCTGAATCGTCACGTTCTGATACTGGTTGCTCTGCAGGTTGCCAGCGGCCTGGGCCTGATGACGCAAGCGTTGTACACCGTTCATGACATCGTCGGGCTGCGCCAGGAAGGCATCGCCCAGGCGTTGTACCCAGACGGGATCCTGCCCCAGCGTTGCCAGAACCTGCGGAAAGGCGACCAGTGCCTGCACGCTCGGATCCCAGGGTTGGCTCGCCACTTGTTTGACTGCATCGTCGCCCTTGGCGTCGGGGTGCGCTTTGGACCAGCTTACCGCCTCACCGACTTCCCCCGGGTAGGTGGTGGCCATCAGTACCTGGGCCAGCAAGGGGTCCGGGTACAGCGCAATGGGCGCGAGCATTTGATCCAGCTGTTCCTGGGTAAACACGGGGTCCTTGGCCGCCGCTGTGACGGGCGCTGCATTGCTCGCGTTTGCCGGTGCGGGGGCCGCGGCGGTGGTCTCATTTGCACCCAGTGCCAGGCCGGAAGATCCGCTCAAAAACAGTACGGCCGACAACGTGTAAAGTAATGGAATGTGCATTGCACCCCCCATGTGGTCAGGCAGGCTTGAAATGAGTGGATCATCCCTGGCAGGTGCAAGCCGGCTTTGCAAGCCACAGAGCTCGGCCTCGACACCGCTTTCTAATGGTAGCAGCTCATTTCAAGGACCCCGGTTGTCTTTAAAAGAGTGTGACGCTGATCCCGATCAATGTGCGCTGGCATCGCTTTCGTGTTCTTCGGCGAATGCCATGAAGACCTTCAGGTCCAGCACATCCAGCTTGATCTGGGCGATGAACGCCGAGAACGCCAGGTTGGCGGCCAGGATACGCAGATCAGAGGCCCAGGCCGGAAGATAGACCGGTGCCTTGAGCCAGCCGGAGTCGAAAAGTGGCGCCAGACGCAGGGTGTCGGCCAGGCTGAGGCGACCTGCAAACAAATGCCCGATCAGTTCCGGCCGGTTATCGCGGATTGCAATGCGCAGCAGGGTGTGGACGCCGAGCAGCCCGGTCAGGTAAGCGGCGTCCTTGGTAAACGCCGAACCGCCATGCAGATCGACGCCGCGGAATACCCGTTGGGTTGAGCGGAACGATTCCTCTTGTGTCTGCCCGGCCGCCAGAAAACCTTCGAACACCTGGATGAAGTCGGCGCCCTCCAGCGCCTGCTGGACGGCGAGTACGCGCAGGGCCAGGCGACGCAGGCGGTTGATGTCCATGCTGCCGGTGAACAGTTCGGCCAGGGTGGCTATGCCTTCCTGGGTCTGGGTCGTGCGGGGCGCTCCCAGGCCCAGGCTTATGAGGTTGGGTTGCCGCGCGCCGTTTTGTGCCGTGGCGATATGCACAAAGGCCTCGTGTTGCAACAGCTGATTCTTGTCCAGCTCCGAGAACAGTGCGCTGGCCCGCAGGCGAATGCGGCTCGATCCGGCGATGGCCTTGGCGGCCAGGCTCGGATCGAGCACGACCGTGATTTGTCCGGCGCCGAAGAAACGGTCCAGTTCCGGTTGAAGCCAGGCGGCGAACGCCTTGGCCGGAATCTCGGCCGGGCTCGGTGGAATCCGCGCACCGCCCAGCAGGGCGTCGGTGGTCTTGAGGAAGAAATTGGCGGCGTCGAGCATGCTCAGTTGCAAGCGCGTGTAATAGAAGTCCGGACGCCGGTACAGCGCCGACGAATAGTGGGTAAACGCTGGGGTACCAATGGCTCCCAGCATGTGTCCGGCCGTGGCATAGCTACGGGCGGTCATGGCGAGGAAGTTCCCGGCCGGATGCCCCACGTCACAACGGCTGATAAAGGTTTCCAGGGCGGCGATGTCGGCGCTGTGGTCGCGGGGCTGTAACTCGACCCTGGGTAATTCGGCGCGCCCGCCACGCCATTTCGCCAGGAAGTCTTCCTCGACCCCATCCGGCCAGGACAGGGCATCCAGCACGCGGATCTTGCGGGTCAGACCGGGCAGGGCGGCATCGAGCTCGGACAGGGCGGCGGCGCTCATGGATATCTCCTTGAGGGACGAAGTGGCGTTACAAAAGCTTAGCCGTCGCGCGTGGTTATGTGTTGAGCTGGCGGGCCGCGCGAGCAAAGTCGATGAATGCCTTGAGCGCTGCGGGCACATGGCGGCGACTCGGGTAATACAGGTGCAGGCCCGGATAGTAGGGGCACCAGTCGGCCAGCACCTGGATCAAGCGGGCATCAGCCAGATACCCGCTGACCATGTCCTCGAACACATAGGCCAAACCCACACCTTGCAATGCCGGGCCGATCATCAGGCTGACATCGCCGAGCGTGAGCGGGCCGCTGACTTCTATTTCCTTGGTGATCGCGCCGCGTTCGAACTCCCAACGGTACATCGTGCCGCTGGGGAAGCGATGGCGGATGCATGGCAGGCCATGCAAGTCCTCGGGTTTGCGTGGTGCGACATGCCGTTCGAAGAAGGCCGGGGAGCCCACGACCACCGAGCGCATGTTCGGCCCGATGGGCAGTGAAACCATGTCGGCTTCCAGGCGATTGCCAAAGCGTACCCCCGCGTCAAAGCCGCCGGCGACCACGTCCACCAGGGCGTCGCTCTCGACGATCTCCAGACGGATATCCGGGTACGCCTGCAAGAACTGGCTGACAAGCGGCAGCAGCACCAGCTCACACGCCTGTCGACCTGCCGTTATGCGCAGGTTGCCTGAGGGTTTGTCACGAAAGTTATTGAGGTCTTCCAGTGCATCATCGATGTCACGAAAGGCCGGTTTGAGCCGGGCGTAAAGCCGTTCCCCGGCGTCAGTCAAGGCCACGCTGCGGGTGGTGCGGTTGAACAGCCGTACGCCCAGGCGATTTTCCAGGGCACGCAATGAGTGACTAAGGGCTGAGGGCGTGAGGCTGAGCTCCACTGCCGCCCGACTGAAGTTCAGGTGCCGGGCGATGCACAGGAAAATCGACAGGTCGGCGGTGGAGGGGGATTTCATTTGTGAGTGCCTTTCACTAAGCCATGCAAATTTGCTGGGATTATCACATCAGTAACACGAGCTTAAAGTCGCATCAACTCATCGAGAAGGCCCGGCAATGTCGCACGGGTCGCCGACAGGAGGAGTTGAAATGCGTACCTGGTTCATTACTGGCGCTTCCCGTGGTTTTGGCACCCTCATCGCAGAACACGCCCTGCATGCCGGCGACGCGGTTATCGCGACTGCCCGCAATCCACAAGACATCACTGACCGTTTGGGTGATCAGCCGAACCTGCTCGCCGTGCGGCTGGACGTCACTCGTGAGGAAGAAGCCCATCTGGCTGTCGCGGAAGGCATCAAGCGTTTCGGGCGCATTGATGTGCTCATCAACAACGCCGGTTTCGGCGTGCTGGGCGCGGTGGAAGAAACCAGTGCCAGCGAAACGGAGCGTCTGTTCGCCACCAACGTGTTCGGCGTGCTCAACGTTACCCGCGCCGTACTGCCACACATGCGTCGCCAGCGCAGTGGTCATGTCATCAACATCTCGTCGATCGGCGGCTATCAGGCCTACATGGGCTGGGGTGTCTACGGTGCCACCAAGTTTGCGGTGGAGGGCATTACCGAAGCGCTGCATCAGGAACTGGCGCCCTTGGGCATCCATGCGACCGTTGTCGAGCCCGGGTTCTTCCGTACCGACTTCCTGGACGAGCAGTCGCTGATCAAGACTGCCCTGGAGCTGCCGGACTATGAGGAAACCGTCGGCAAGATGCGCCAGTTTGCCGAAGGCGCCAATCATGCGCAGCCCGGCGATCCGGTGAAGTTTGCCGAAGCGATGCTCGCGCTGGTAAGCGCCCAGGAGCCTCCACAACGCCTGGCGCTGGGCAGTGACACCGTGGCGCGAATCGAGGCGAAAAACCGCTTTGTGCAAGCGGAACTGACCGAATGGAAAGCGCTGGCGCTGTCCACCGATTTCAAGGTCTGACGTGGCGGTGCAACGGTAGATTCAACAGCTTTCGCAAAAACCGGGCGGGTCCCGGTTTTTGCGTGTGCGGGGACGGCGGTCATACGGCCGGTTAACCCGGCCTCAGAGCAGGCTCCACGACACCCCGACGTACATCGCCATGCCCTCACCGGGCGTGGATCGTGCCGCGTCCTGCCCTTTGTCGTCGTAGCCCGGCGTGACGGTGGCGGCATAGTGCTTGTCGGTCAGGTTGCGCAAGTCCAGCCAGGTCTGCCAGTCGCCCTTGGGCGCGTTGTAGCCCAGCGTCGCGCCGAATATTGCGTAGGGATCGGCGTAGTAGCTGTTGGCGTAATCGACGGCCACTTTGGACACCCATTGCGTGTTGAATGCGGCGAAAAAGCCTTGTGGCCAGTCGTAGCGCAGTTCGCCCTGGTAATAGTGCATTGGCAGGCCCGGCAGGCGGTTGTCGCCAAAGCGGTCATCGTCGCGATAGTGGAAGTCACTGAAGGTATAACTCTGACGCAGGCTCAATTGGCCGCCATCATCCGGCGACCAGAGCGGGCTCAGCAGGCTGGCTTCCACGCCCTGGTGCACGGTGGGGCTGGCATTGAGCTCATAGGGCGTGGTGGCGCTGGCATCCGGCAACACCGAAAGCAATTCATGGCGCACCTGGGCGTAGTACCAGGCCAGGCTCCACTGCCCCAAAGTGCTGTCACCACGGCCACCGATTTCCAGGGTGGTGGCGGTCTGGTTTTGCAGCTTGACCGGATCGCGCTGGGTACCAGTGGCGACGCCGCTGCCGGCGGGGAATCGAATGTTGGAGCTATAGATCAGCGACCACGGGTGTGGCGCCTCGACCGAGCGGCTGAGATTGCCGAACAGTTGCAGGTCAGGCGTCAATTGGTAACGCAGGCCCACGCGCGGGGCATAGTCCCAGTCGTGCAGGCTGGTCTTGCCACCTTCCTGCGGGTAGGTGACATCGCTTTCACGGCGGGTGTAGATCGCGGCGAGGCCGGTGGTCAGCCACAGGTCGTTGGCGATCTCCAGGTCATTGCCGACATGCAGGACCGTGTCCGAGCCCTGGTAGGTGAAGTTGCGAATCAGCGTGCCCGGTGCGTAGCCGGCGGTGTTGCCGGTGGGGATGCGCACGAACTCGCTGGCGCCATCATTGGGCAGGTGTTTGGTCACGCGCAGGCCTAGCGTGCTTTGGCTTTGCAGACCCCAGAGCGTGTCGCGACGCTTGTAGTCGAACGTGCCGCTGACATCCGTGTACGCCACCTTCAGGCGGTTGGGCCCCTCCCTCAAGTCCATGGGATAGTCGTGGTAGACCAGGCCGGTCTGGATGCTCGAATCGTCGTCGATGTACCAGGTGGTCTTGTTGCCGATAAACGTGCTGCCCGGTTCGTCGCGGCGGTCGTCCCGCGCCACATAGGCGGGGTTGGCCGCCCGTGGATCGTGCTCGATGGAGTGCTTGGTCACGCGTCCCGCGAGGTCGTTGTCGGTCTGGCGGTGGCGCAGGTAGAAGCGTGTTTCCAGATCGGGATTGAAGCGATAACCAAAGTTGGCGATGACACCCTGGCTCTCGCTGGCTGTATGGTCCTGGTAGCCGTCGGCGTTTGCCTCGGTCACGGCCACGTAGTAATCGAAGTCGCCGAGCACTTGCCCGGAACTGACCTGGCGCTGGAGGTAGCCGTGGCTGCCAGTCGCGTAGCGCACCTGCAACAGAGGTGAGTCGTAGCCGGTGTGGCTGACGTAATCGATGGCCCCGCCCAAGGCCAGTGCGCCCCGATCGAAACCATTGGCGCCGCGCAGCACTTCCACATGGTCGAGCCACAGCGGTTCCAGCAATTCATAGGGCGTGCCGCCAGGGCCGGTCAGAGGCAGACCGTCGAGCATGGCGTACAGCCCCGAGGCATGGGCGCCCGGTGCACGGTTGATACCCGATCCGCGGATCGAAATCTTCACCCCTTCGTTGCCAGCCGACTGGGCATAGATCCCGGGCTGATAAGCCAGCACATCCTGGTTGCTGGCCACGCGCCCCTGCAACGGGCGGCGCAGGTCGACCACATTGGTGCCACCAGGCACCTGGGCCAGCCGAGCCTTGGCGTCCTCGATCGCCTGGTCTTCGTCGCTCTGGTCCTCAGCCCCGATCAGCACTTGTCCCAGCTCCAGGCCCTGAGCCTCGGTCATGGCCGGACAAACAAGGGCCAGGCCCAGCAACGCAGTGGGCAAGGATTTAGGCGAGGGCATTGGGAAAACTCCAGACATACGGCAACGGGCAATGAACAGTGCGACGCATGAACGGACGAAGGAAACACATGGCAATCGCAGGAATCATTTCGGGCTATGCCGGCCTGACAACGCAACAGATTCATGAAAGGGGGGGAGGGAGCAGGAGGCCGCATTCTTGCTGCGGTGATTCGGGACGTGAAGCAGCCCTTCGCGAAAGGCTGCTTACGACTGTGGATTCAACGGATCGATGCAACACACTGGATTGTGTGTAAGCAGGATCTCGGTTAAACCCTCACTGGCAGCACCTTGGGTGCTGCATTTTGAGGCTTGAGGCCGCACATTTCTGACGGCCTCTTGGCGCGCTACACGGATCAGCTGTTGCTGTGATCGGCGGCCTTGGCTTTGCTTTCGGCTACAGCGGCTTCAGCTTTCTGTTTCTGGGCAACCTGGAAGGCTTCCATCGAAACTTTCCGGGCCGACTCCATGCGAGTGAAGGTCCGATCACCGCCACCTGTGGCCATGGCCAGAGAAGAAGCGGTCAGAGCGGCGGCTACGAAGAGAACTTTCATGGATTTCATTTGGGTTTCCTCAATTGAGAGTTGGTAAATAGTTAAAAGTGGTATGTATTTGCTAAAGAAGAATTTATTTATTCAACTTGGCTTTAATATCAAGCCAGGGCGGCGTTTGCTGGTGTCCAGTTGGATTGCTCCATGCGCCCTTCGGTGCCTTTGTTTTTTGCATAGGCGGTGAGCAGTACCATCGTCGCGAATCCACCGACGATAAGAACCGGATAGGCTGCCAGCAACTCGACCAGCGAGTATTTCCAGGCCAGCGGACGACCAACACCCAGCATGGCGGCATAGAACCACGACACCGCAGAGAGCGCACCCGAGAACAGCGCCAGCATGCGCAGGTTGAAGGAAAGATTAAGTATCGAACCGGCTTTTTTCAGCGCCGGCAATACAGCGCTATGCAATACGAAGCCGTTAAAGGTCAACAGAACAACGATGCCGATTTTGGCTTGCAGTTTTGGATTGAGGAAAT
>NZ_AKJJ01000019.1:0-3992 GCF_000282395.1 Pseudomonas sp. GM55
AACTGAGCTACGCCCACCATATCGCGCTACTTGTGCCAATGCTGCCTAATGGCGCACCCGGCAGGACTCGAACCTGCGACCATCCGCTTAGAAGGCGGATGCTCTATCCAGCTGAGCTACGGGCGCCTTGTTAGCTGTACCCTTGGAGGACTACAAACTAAGTGCTTTCCAGTCTCGCAGAATCGTAATCCCGCTCAACCTTCCTAACCAGTGCTAGGCTGTGCCCGACAAGTGCGACGAATAGTATAGAGCCCCCCGAAGGTCGTCAAATCCTTTTTAAAAAAAATTCATTTAATTAAAGGAGTTAGGGGAATTTGCAGACCAAGCGCCTTTGCCCTCACCGCATGACATGCGAGAATGCGTTCTCTTTTTTTCCCCTCTCGATGGTTAATCACGCGCAATGACTGCACAACTAATCGACGGCAAATCGATCGCCGCCAGCCTGCGCCAGCAGATCGCCCAACGTGTCACCGAGCGTCGCCAGCAAGGCCTGCGCACGCCCGGCCTTGCGGTGATCCTGGTCGGCAGCGATCCTGCCTCTCAGGTTTATGTCTCGCACAAGCGTAAAGACTGTGAAGAGGTCGGCTTTCTATCCCAAGCTTATGACCTGCCTTCCGAAACCACTCAAGAAGCGCTGACCGAGCTGATCGATCGCCTGAACGATGATCCTGCAATCGACGGCGTTCTGCTTCAGCTTCCGCTTCCCGAACACCTGGACGCCTCCAGACTGCTGGAGCGCATTCGTCCGGATAAGGACGTCGACGGGTTCCACCCTTATAACGTCGGTCGTCTGGCCCAGCGTATCCCGCTGCTGCGCCCATGCACCCCCAAAGGCATCATGACCCTGCTGGAAAGCACCGGAGCCGATCTCTACGGGATGAATGCCGTGGTTGTCGGCGCGTCCAATATCGTTGGCCGCCCAATGGCGATGGAATTGCTGTTGGCCGGTTGCACCGTGACGGTCACCCACCGCTTTACCAAGGACCTGGCCGGTCATGTCGGCCGTGCGGACCTGGTTGTCGTAGCCGCCGGCAAGCCGGGCTTGGTCAAGGGCGAGTGGATCAAGGAAGGTGCGATCGTGATCGATGTCGGCATCAACCGCCAGGACGACGGCAAGCTGGTCGGTGACGTGATCTATGAAACCGCCCTGCCCCGCGCCGGCTGGATCACTCCGGTACCTGGTGGCGTTGGCCCGATGACCCGTGCCTGCCTGCTGGAAAACACCCTGTACGCCGCTGAAACCCTGCACAGCTAGGTTTCAACGCGAACGCAGGTAGCGAGTCAAAGAACCCCGCCCCTGGCGGGGTTTTTTTGCCTGCGAAAAACCTTCGACCGCCCGCCGGAAAATGACTTTTTTTTCATGTTTCTCAGGACTTTCGCCTGTTACTTGAACAACCATCGACAGTTATTCAGCCATACTCCAGAATGTCGCGCTTTTCAGGAAACAGTCCGTTACAAAACGGCTTATCAACACCCTTTATGAGTCTGCCAGCGTGAAAATTCGTCTTTCCATCCTGAGCCTATTTTTTGTAGTTACAGGGACTTTCCTCACGCCAATCGCCAGTGCTGACGAGACCACCGCAGCGCCGCGAGATACGAAGACACTCAAGCTCGCCTCCGGCAGCTCCTTGCTGCTGGACATGCAGACCAACAAAGTCATCTATGCCAGCAATCCTGACGTGGTGGTGCCGATCGCTTCCGTCAGCAAGTTGATGACTGGCCTGGTCGTGGTTGAATCTCGGCAGAACATGGACGAATACATCGACGTCAACATCAGCGACACACCGGAAATGAAAGGCGTGTTCTCCCGGGTCAAGCTCCGGAGCGAACTGCCGCGCCGGGAAATGCTGCTGATTGCCTTGATGTCCTCGGAAAACCGCGCCGCCGCGACTCTGGCGCACCACTATCCGGGCGGCTATGCCGCGTTCATTGCGGCAATGAACGCCAAGGCCCGGGCACTGGGCATGACCAACACGCATTTTGTCGAGCCGACCGGTCTCTCCCCGCGCAACGTGTCGACCGCTCGCGACCTGAGCAAGCTGTTGATCGCCGCGCACAAGTACCCGCTTCTGACCGAGCTGAGCACGACCAAGGAAAAAACCGTCTCGTTCCGTAAACCCAACTACAGCCTGGGCTTTCGCAACACCGACCATTTGGTCCGCAAGCCGGACTGGGACATTCAACTGACGAAAACCGGTTTCACCAACGAAGCCGGTCACTGCCTGGTGCTGGTGACCCGGATGGCTAACCGCCCGGTTGCCCTGGTGATCCTCGATGCCTACGGCAAGTACACCCACTTTGCCGATGCCACGCGCATGCGTAACTGGGTTGAAACTGGCCACAGCGCGGATGTGCCTTCGGTCGCCCTGCAATACAAATCGGACAAGAACCTCAAGCATCGCCAGAGCGGTGTGATTGAAGCCTCGAAGTAACGAAACAGCAACACACGAAAAGCCCCGATCGAACGGGGCTTTTTTTCGCCAGTCGTTTAGTCGTTAGGCAACGGCATCTGGTCGTCATCCGGGATGCCGTCACCGGTACTTGGATCTCGCCACCCCTTCGGCTGCCCAGTGGGCACCACCGTTGGCCGCGCCAAGGGATCCCTCAACGGGCTGTCGGGATCCATCACCGGATCAGTGCTTTGTTCGGGGGTTGTGGGGACAGTTTCCGGACGTTTGTCGTCGAAACTGGAATCAGTGGACATACGCACCTCCATTGGACCTAAGGCTTCAGATTACCCAGTGGATCATAGGGCTTTGCCGGAGCCTTGGGGTTGTCACCCGGTTTCACGTCCCTCGGTGCCTTGGCAGGCCCGATGGGGTCGACCTGTGGATCGGCAAGGTCCGGGGAATCGGGGTCGAAACCCAGCTCATTGCCAGACGAATGTTCGGACGAGTGCGGACCGACGGGCGTTGTGGAATGAGCCATGGGCGCCTCCTGATCTCGGCCCGGTAATGTTGCGGGCCCATAAGGATAAGAGGCTGGCGACGGGCGAAGGTGCCCGCCGGGTGACAAACGGACTTAGTGCGCGGCCAAGGCTTTTTTCGCCCTGGTGGCGGCCTGCTCCTGACCGGCCTGAGCCAGATCGTTGGCGGCCTTGAGCCAGCGTTGCTGATCGACCTGAGCCGGGATTTGCGTCGGATTCAGGATCAACACGGCCCAACCACCGGCGTCCTTGAGCGCCGACTCGAAGGCGCTGAAGCTCATCAGTTCGCGGCGATCCATCCCGGCCCGCAACAGGACCGTCTGCTTCTGGCGGTTGTAGCCGGCCAGAATGGCGTAACGCGGTTCGGCCCACATGGCCGAGCCTTCAGTAAAGCGCACCATCACCGGATAACCGGCGGCGACTTGCGTCAACAAGGCCACGAGGTTGCTGTCGAGGGGATAAACGACCATCCCGTACTCGCGGGCCAGGCTCTGCATGCCCTGTTGCAACTGAGCTTCGCCCCCCGGCAAATGCAAGGGCTTTTCGAGCAACCCCGGGGTGATCACGATGCCCTGCTGGGACAGCATGCTGGCCAACACCTGCGGCCCGCTTTGATACGCATCGCCGCGGTAGAATCGGCCGCTGAGCTCGACTCGCTCGGGTAATCGCTTGATCTCGGGCGCAACGCTCCCGGCACAGCCCGCCAGACCTGCCACGCAACCGGCTATCAGCATGGCCGACAAAATTCGAGAAAATACCCGCACCATCAGCTCTCTCTTGTTCAGGTTCAGACGCCAGGCAACCCCATTCCCGGCTTGGTGGTCGATCATAGGTCGCCGCGCCGCTACGGTATAGCCTTAATCGGTAGTCCAGTGCATTCGATAGAGCGAACTGGTTGGTGACTGCCGACTTTCGGTCAATAGTCTGAAATGCAGCAGCGGCTAGACTGTTTTCTAAACGGACGACAGCCAAGTGCGTGTGCCCGCAGCAGGGCAAAGAGGAGGCACAGATGAGCCTGACCATGATCATTGCGATACTGATTGGCAGCTGGCTGGCGGTAGCCGCC
>NZ_AKJJ01000020.1:0-23374 GCF_000282395.1 Pseudomonas sp. GM55
GGAGAATCAATCTGTAGCAGCCTTCTGGCCGCTACAGAGCATCAAGGAGGGGGGCGGATTTGGAGGGGGCTGTGATGTACCTGTTACTTAAGCAATAACTGAAACTCCTCCACCGGCAACGGCTGACTGTGCAGATACCCCTGGTAGAAGTGACAATCCAGCCCCTGCAAGAACTCCAGTTGCTCCGCTGTCTCGACCCCTTCGGCAATCACTTTCAAATCCAGGCTATGGGCCATGGCGACGATGGCGCGGATGATCTCGGCGTCGTTCGGGTCGCTGGTGGCGTCGCGGATGAACGACTTGTCGATTTTCAGGGTGTCGACCGGCAAGCGCTTGAGGTAGGTCAGCGAGGAATAGCCGGTGCCGAAGTCGTCCATGGCGAAGCTCACGCCGAGTTTTTTCAGGCGGCGCATTTTGTTGATGGTGTCTTCCAGGTTCTGGATCACGATGCCTTCGGTGATTTCCAGCTTCAGCAACGTGCAGGGTAGCCCGTAGGTGGCGAGGCTGTTTTCGACCCGTTCGACGAAATCGTTCTGGCGGAACTGGCGCGGGCTGATGTTCACGCACAGGCTGAACTTGTACGGATTCACCAGTCCGTCATCGATCAATTGTTTGAAGGCCTTGCAGGCTTCGTCGAGGATCCAGGTGCCGACCTCCAGAATCAGTCCGCTGTCCTCCAGCACCTTGATGAAGTCGGTGGGCGATTGTGCGCCGAGCTCCGGATGATTCCAGCGCACCAAGGCCTCGGCGCCGACGATGCGGTCGCCCCGGGCGTCGACCTGGGGTTGGTAATGCACGTGAAACTCGCCCCGGGAAAGGGCCAGGCGCAAGTCGGTTTCCATGCGCAGGCGTTCGCTCGCGGCCTTCTGCATGGTGTTGTGGTACATCTGCGCGGTATTACGCCCCGAGTCCTTGGCGCGATAGAGCGCGATGTCGGCGCGCTTGAGCAGGTCGGTCGGGGTCGAACCGTGATCGGGGATCAGCGCAATGCCGATACTTGGCGTCACTTGCAGACGCTGGCCGTCGAGGAACATCGGTTCGGACAGCAGCTCGCGGATGGTGTCGGCCAGTTCGCGAACCTGATCGCTGACTTCACTGCGCGAGCCTTCGAGACCGCTGAGCAGCACCACGAACTCGTCACCGCCCAGGCGCGCCACGGTGTCCTCCATGCGCACGCTGGCTTCCAGGCGCGCGGTGATGATTTTCAGCACGGTATCGCCCACCGGGTGCCCGAGGGAGTCGTTGATGTGCTTGAAGTGGTCGAGGTCGAGGAACATCAGCGCGCCGCGCAGGTTATGACGTTTGAGCAGGGCGATCTGCTGACTCAGGCGGTCCATCAGCAATGCGCGGTTGGGCAGGTTGGTCAGTGGGTCGTGATAGGCCAGGTGGCGAATCTGCGCTTCGGCGTTTTTCAGCAGGCTCACGTCTCGCGCGGTCAACAGCAGGCAGGCGGTTTCGTTGAGGGTGATCGGCTCCACCGAGACTTCGACGGTGAGCAGTTCGCCGCGCTTGTTGCGCCCGAGCATTTCCTGGTGATGAACCCGGCCCTTGATCTGCAGCTCCGCCAGCAGCGCCGAGCGTTGTTTTTCTTCCGCCCAGATCCCGACCTGGTACACCGTGCGGCCCACCACTTCCTCGGCGCGGTAACCGGTCAGGCGGCAGAAACCGTCGTTGACCTCCAGATAACGCCCGGTGTCGCGCTCAGTGATGGTGATGGCGTCGGGGCTGGAGTGGAAGGCCTTGGCGAATTTCTCCTCACTGGCTTTGAGCGCCGCTTCCGAGCGCTGTTGCTGGGTGATATCGCGCAGCGTGGTAACGATGCAGGGCTGGTCGCCGACGCTGATCTGGCGGCTGGAAATCACGCAAGTCAGGGCTTGTCCGTCCTTGTGCTGGACCAGAATGGCGACGTTGTTCAGGCCTTGTTCGCGGATCACTTGTTCGATCCGTCGCAGGCTTTTCGCCGATGCGTCCCACAGGCCGATTTCGTCGGCGCTGCGGCCAATCACATCGGCGGTGCTCCAGCCGAAGGTCTGGGTGAAGCTGGAGTTGATTTCAATGAACAGGCCGCTGTCCTGGTGGGTGACGCAGATCGGATCGGGGCTGACCTGGAACAGTGTGGCGAACTTCTCTTCGGAGGCCACCAGCCGTTGTTCGCGTTCCACCTGGTCTGTGATGTCGAGCAATGTGCCAGCCATGCGCACCGGCACGCCGTTTTCATCGCGGTACAGACGGGCGCGGCTTTCCAGGTAGCGCGAGCTGCCGTCGGGCAATTGCACACGGTAGGTCAATTGATAGTTGCCGGCCGGGCCTTCACGCAGGCTGCGGTAGGCGTCGCGCATGGTGTCGCGTTCTTCGCCGGGCACACCTTCGAAGAACTCGTCGAAGGACTCGTGGAAGGGTTTGGCGTCCAGGCCGTGCAGTTGGGCGGCCCGTGCCGATCCGTAGAGCATGCCGCTGGGAATGTGCCAGTCCCAGGTGCCGAGTTGCGCGGAGTCCAGGGCCAGGTCGAGGCGCTCCTGGCTGTCCTTGAGGGCCTGTTCGGCGACTTTGCGTTCGGTGGTGTCAAGGAACGTGCTCAGCAGATAGGGCTGGCCTTCGAGCTCGACTTTTTGCGCGCTGAGGATGCCGTCATGGATCTGGCCGTTACTGGCGCGAAACTGCACTTCCATGCTGACCAGGTCGCCTTTGGCTTTAGTGGCCTTGACCAGTTCGTCCCGTTGCTCGGGATGTACCCACAGCCCCAGTTCCAGGGTGGTGCGGCCGATCGCGTTTTGCACCGGCCAGCCGAACAGGCTTTCGAAATACTGGTTGGCTTCGGAGATCAGGCCGTCTTCCTGGCGGGTCAGCAGGACCATGTTCGGGCACAGGTGAAACAGGGTGGCGAAGCGTTTTTCCGAGCTGCTCAACGCCTGTTCGCGCTGGCGCTGGTGAGTGATTTCGCGGATCACGCCGATCATTCGTGGCCGGCCGTGCTTGTCCGGCAACAGGCTGCCGCTGATTTCCAGCCAGTGCAGGCTGCCATCGGGCCAGCGAATGCGGTGGTGCATGGCCTGCTCCAGCGGCGCGCCGGCGATGACTGCATGGAAGGCGCGAAGGGTTTTCGCGCGATCTTCCGGGGGCAGCAGGTCGAGGTATTCCAGATCATGTGGCAGCGGTTGCCGGGGATCGAAGCCGAACAGCGCCTGTGTACCCCGGGACCAACTGATCTGCCCGCGCTCTATGTCCCAATACCAGGCGCCCAGGCGCGCGCCGTTGAGCGCGGCCAGTAATTGCGAGGCGCTTTCCCAGCTCTGTTCGGAGCTTTTCGGGTCAAGTGCCTGAATACGCGGCATCGGCGGAATACGGTCAACAGATTTCGGCATTGGTAAGCCTTGGGCTGAGTTTGGGCATTTGTTGCAGGGGTTCGCGGCTCTATAGGATTAGCACAGCTTAGCCTTGAGTCCCTGGCAGATCGAGTTGAGCGTCCAGCAAGGCCATGAAGGCCCGGGCAGCATTCGACAGCGTCCTTTCCGTGTGCAGGATATAGCCTAGCTGGCGAGTGAGCTGTATGCCCGGCAAAGGTATGCGCGCCACCTGGTCATCGAGCATGGTGCGCGGCAGGACACTCCAGGCCAGGCCGATCGAGACCATCATCTTGATGGTTTCCAGGTAGTTGGTGCTCATGGCGATGTTTGGCGTCAGGCCTTGGGCTTCGAACAGCCGCTGCACGATGTGGTGGGTAAAGGTGTTGCCGCCGGGGAATACCGCCGGGTGTCGGGCGATGTCCGCCAGGCTGACCTTGCCGTTGTTGAGCAGAGAATGCTCCGGGGCGACCACGAAATCCAGCGGGTCGTCCCACACCGGCGTGGCCCTGACCAGTGCATGGGGTTCCGGTGCCAGGGTAATGACCGCCAGTTCGGCGCGGCCATGCAGGATTTCCTCATAGGCCACTTCCGAGTCGAGAAACTGAATATCCAGCGCGACGTCAGGGTAGCGTCGGGTGAACTCTCTCAATAAAGGCGGCAAACGGTGCAGGCCGATGTGGTGACTGGTGGCCAGGGTCAGACGACCGGTCACCTCTCCCGTGAGGTTGGTCAGGGCGCGGCGCGTATCATCAAGGACGTTCAGAATCTGATAGGCCCGTGGCAGCAGGGCGCGCCCGGCCTCGGTCAGGCCCACTTCACGGCCCAGGCGGTCGAACAACCGCACCTTCAACTGCTGCTCCAGCCCGGCGATGCGCTTGCTGATGGCCGGTTGAGTCAGGTGCAGCCGTTCGCCGGCGCCGGAGAAGCTTCCGGTCTCGGCGATGGCGATAAAAGCATTGAGGTTGGCCAGGTCCATGGTTGCATTCCAGTTGGTTATCCAAAGCATAAAAAATATGAATTTGAGTTATTTAATGTAACCCCATAGGATCAGCCTCACAAGCCAAGGGGTTATTGAAATCGTCAAAGCCCGGGGCATAGAAACAAGCTGATGAGGAAACCGTCTGATGGCCGGCAAAACGCTCTACGACAAGCTCTGGGATTCGCATTTGGTCAAGCAGCGCGACGATGGCTCTGCGCTGATCTACATCGATCGTCACATCATCCACGAAGTGACCTCGCCGCAAGCCTTCGAAGGCCTGCGTCTGGCCGGGCGCAAGCCATGGCGCATCGATGCCAACATCGCGACCCCGGACCACAACGTACCGACCACGCCGGAGCGCAAGGGCGGCATCGCCGCCATCGTTGACCAGGTCTCGCGCCTGCAAGTCCAGACCCTCGATGACAACTGCGACGAGTACGGCATCGTCGAATTCAAGATGAACGACGTTCGCCAGGGCATCGTCCATGTCATCGGCCCGGAGCAGGGCGCAACCTTGCCGGGCATGACCGTGGTCTGCGGCGACTCCCATACTTCAACCCATGGCGCATTCGGCGCATTGGCTCATGGTATTGGCACCTCCGAGGTCGAGCATGTGCTCGCCACCCAGTGCCTGGTCGCCAAGAAAATGAAGAACATGCTGGTGCGCGTCGAAGGCCAATTGCCGTTCGGCGTCACCGCCAAGGACATCGTGCTTGCCGTGATCGGCAAGATCGGTACCGCTGGCGGTAACGGCCACGCCATTGAATTCGCCGGCAGCGCGATTCGCGACCTGTCCGTGGAAGGCCGCATGACCATCTGCAACATGTCCATCGAGGCCGGCGCTCGCGTTGGGCTGGTAGCCGCCGACGAAAAAACCGTGGAATACGTCAAGGGCCGTCCGTTCGCACCGAAAGGCGCGGAGTGGGACATGGCCGTCGAGGCCTGGAAAGACCTGGTTTCCGACGCTGATGCGAAGTTCGACACCGTGGTCGAGCTCGACGCCACCCAGATCAAGCCGCAAGTCAGCTGGGGCACTTCGCCGGAAATGGTCCTGGCGGTCGATCAGAACGTGCCGGATCCTGCGAAGGAAATGGACCTGGTCAAGCGCGGCTCGATCGAGCGCGCCTTGAAGTACATGGGTTTGACCGCCAATCAGGCGATCACCGACATTCAGCTGGATCGCGTGTTCATCGGTTCCTGCACCAACTCGCGGATCGAAGACCTGCGTGCCGCCGCCGTGATCGCCAAGGGCCGCAAAGTGGCCTCGACCATCAAGCAGGCCATTGTGGTGCCGGGCTCGGGTCTGGTGAAGGCGCAGGCGGAATCGGAAGGTCTGGACAAGATTTTCCTCGAGGCCGGTTTCGAATGGCGTGAGCCGGGTTGCTCGATGTGCCTGGCAATGAACCCGGACCGTCTGGAGTCCGGCGAGCATTGCGCCTCGACCTCCAACCGTAACTTCGAAGGCCGTCAGGGTGCCGGTGGTCGTACTCACCTGGTCAGCCCGGCCATGGCCGCGGCCGCCGCAGTCAACGGTCGTTTCGTCGACGTCCGTGAATTGATCTAAAGGAGCGCAGCATGAAAGCTTTTACCCAGCACACTGGACTTGTCGCGCCTCTGGATCGTGCCAACGTCGACACCGACCAGATCATCCCGAAACAATTCTTGAAGTCGATCAAGCGCACCGGTTTCGGTCCGAACCTGTTCGATGAGTGGCGTTACCTGGATGTGGGGCAGCCTTATCAGGACAACTCCAAGCGTCCGCTGAACAAGGACTTCGTCCTCAACGCCGAGCGCTATCAAGGCGCCAGCGTGTTGCTGGCCCGCGAGAACTTCGGTTGCGGCTCCAGCCGCGAGCACGCGCCGTGGGCCCTGGAAGAATACGGTTTCCGCAGCATCATCGCGCCGAGCTACGCCGACATCTTCTTCAACAACAGCTTCAAGAACGGCTTGTTGCCGATCATCCTGAGCGACACGGAAGTCGACGAGCTGTTCCAGCAGGTCGAGGCTAACCCGGGCTACCAGTTGCAGATCGATCTGCAAGCCCAGACCGTGACCCGTCCGGACGGTAAAGTGCTGAGCTTCGAAATCGACGCGTTCCGCAAGCATTGCCTGCTCAACGGCCTGGACGATATCGGCCTGACCTTGCAGGACGGCGATGCGATTGCGGCGTTTGAAGCCAAGCACCGTGCGAGCCAGCCGTGGTTGTTCCGCGACGCTTGATTTTGCGTAAGGCAGACTGACGCCATCGCTGGCAAGCCAGCTCCTACAGTTGAAACGCATTCCCTTGCAGGAGCTGGCTTGCCAGCGAAGAGGGCCGCCCAGACACCACAAGACTCACCCCAAAAAGGAAGTCCCGCATGACCAGCACCGCCCAGCACACTCAGGTCGTACAAAAGCAATTCGGTGAGCAGGCTTCGGCCTACCTGAGCAGCGCCGTACACGCCCAAGGCACTGAGTTCGCGCTGCTACAGGCCGAACTGGCCGGGCAGGGCGAAGCCCGGGTTCTGGATCTCGGCTGCGGCGCCGGTCACGTGAGCTTTCATGTGGCGCCGCTGGTCAGGGAAGTGGTGGCCTACGACCTGTCGCAGCAGATGCTTGACGTAGTGGCTGGTGCTGCTGTCGATCGTGGCTTGAGCAACGTTTCCACAGTCAACGGTGCCGCCGAGCGCCTGCCGTTCGCCGATGGCGAGTTTGATTTCGTCTTCAGCCGCTATTCGGCGCACCATTGGAGCGATCTCGGCCTGGCCCTGCGGGAAGTGCGCCGGGTGTTGAAGCCGGGCGGGGTAGCGGCGTTTATCGACGTATTGTCACCGGGCAGTCCGTTGTTCGACACTTACCTGCAAAGTGTCGAAGTACTGCGCGACACCAGCCATGTGCGCGATTATTCCGCCGGTGAGTGGTTGCGCCAGGTCAGCGAGGCGGGGCTGCACACCCGCACTACCGCTCGTCAGCGGCTGCGTCTGGAGTACAACTCCTGGGTCGAACGCATGCGCACGCCAGAGGTAATGCGCGCGGCGATCCGCGAACTTCAGCAGTCGATGGGCAGCGAAGTACGCGAATATTTTGAGATTGAGGCCGATGGCTCGTTCAGTACGGATGTACTGGTGCTGATGGCCGAACGATAGAATTTTTCCGGGCGCGCCCAAGGCGCACCGACTGATGACATGAGGAAAGCATGAGCAAGCAGATTCTGATTCTCCCAGGTGACGGTATTGGCCCGGAAATCATGGCCGAGGCGGTCAAGGTTCTGGAATTGGCCAGCGACAAGTTCGCCCTGGGGTTCGAGCTGAGCCACGACGTGATCGGCGGCGCCGCCATCGACAAGCACGGCGTGCCACTGGCCGACGAGACCCTGGAGCGTGCTCGCGCAGCTGACGCCGTACTGTTGGGCGCTGTTGGCGGCCCGAAATGGGACACTATCGAGCGTGACATCCGCCCTGAGCGCGGTTTGTTGAAAATCCGTGCGCAACTGGGCCTGTTCGGCAACCTGCGTCCGGCGATCCTGTACCCGCAACTGGCCGAGGCTTCCAGCCTGAAGCCGGAAATCGTTGCCGGGCTGGACATCCTGATCGTTCGCGAACTGACTGGCGGCATCTACTTCGGCGCGCCACGTGGTACCCGTACCCTGGAAAACGGCGAGCGTCAGTCCTACGACACCCTGCCGTACAGCGAAAGCGAAATCCGCCGTATCGCCCGTGTCGGTTTCGACATGGCCATGGTGCGTGGCAAGAAGCTGTGCTCGGTGGACAAGGCCAACGTACTGGCTTCCAGCCAGCTTTGGCGTGAAGTGGTCGAGCAAGTGGCCAAGGATTATCCTGAAGTCGAACTGAGCCACATGTACGTCGACAACGCCGCGATGCAGCTGGTGCGCGCACCGAAGCAGTTCGACGTGATCGTCACCGACAACATGTTCGGCGACATCCTGTCCGACCAGGCCTCGATGCTCACCGGTTCCATCGGCATGCTGCCGTCGGCGTCCCTGGACACCAACAACAAGGGCATGTACGAGCCGTGCCACGGTTCGGCGCCGGACATCGCTGGCAAAGGCATTGCCAACCCGCTGGCGACCATTTTGTCGGTGTCGATGATGTTGCGTTACAGCTTCAACCAGCAGGCCGCGGCCGATGCCATCGAGAAAGCCGTCAGCCTGGTGCTGGATCAGGGCTTGCGTACCGGTGACATCTGGTCGGCCGGTTGCACTAAAGTCGGTACGCAGGAAATGGGTGACGCAGTAGTCGCCGCGCTGCGGAATCTGTAATCTCTCGGGCCCGCTGCCAAATTCAAGAAAAGGCAGCGGCCCACATTTCAAGAAGGTGTAGTTGCGATGAAACGTGTAGGTCTGATCGGTTGGCGCGGTATGGTCGGTTCCGTGCTCATGCAGCGGATGCTGGAAGAGCAGGATTTCGATCTAATCGAGCCGGTGTTTTTCACCACTTCCAATGTCGGTGGCCAAGGCCCGTCCGTGGGCAAGGACATTGCTCCGCTCAAGGACGCGTACAGCATTGAAGAGCTGAAAACCCTCGACGTGATTCTGACCTGCCAGGGTGGCGACTACACCAGCGAAGTCTTCCCCA
The DNA here is from genome assembly GCF_000282395.1 of Pseudomonas sp. GM55. Classification (NCBI taxonomy): domain Bacteria; kingdom Pseudomonadati; phylum Pseudomonadota; class Gammaproteobacteria; order Pseudomonadales; family Pseudomonadaceae; genus Pseudomonas; species Pseudomonas sp. GM55. The sequence goes on from NZ_AKJJ01000020.1 coordinate 8,898, forward strand.
AGCTGCGCGAAGCCGGCTGGCAGGGCTACTGGATCGACGCCGCGTCCAGCCTGCGCATGCAGGATGACGCGGTGATCGTTCTGGACCCGGTGAACCGCAAGGTCATCGACCAGCAACTTGACGCGGGCACCAAGAACTACATCGGCGGCAACTGCACCGTCAGCCTGATGCTGATGGGCCTCGGTGGCCTGTTCGAAGCTGGCCTGGTGGAATGGATGAGCGCCATGACCTATCAGGCGGCCTCCGGTGCCGGCGCGCAGAACATGCGTGAACTGATCAAGCAAATGGGCGCGACCCACGCGTCTGTTGCCGATCAACTGGCCGATCCGGCCAGCGCGATCCTCGACATCGACCGTCGTGTTGCCGAAGCCATGCGCAGCGATGCGTACCCGACCGAAAACTTCGGCGTACCGCTGGCCGGCAGCCTGATCCCGTGGATCGACAAGGAACTGCCGAACGGCCAGAGCCGCGAAGAGTGGAAGGCCCAGGCCGAGACCAACAAGATCCTCGGTCGCTTCAAGAGCCCGATCCCGGTCGATGGCATCTGCGTGCGTATCGGCGCCATGCGCTGTCACAGCCAGGCACTGACCATCAAGCTGAACAAAGACGTGCCGATCGCTGATATCGAAGGGTTGATCAGCCAGCACAACCCTTGGGTCAAGCTGGTGCCGAACAACCGTGAGACCAGCATTCAGGAGCTGAGCCCGAACAAGGTCACCGGCACCCTGAACATCCCGGTTGGCCGTCTGCGCAAGCTGAACATGGGTTCGCAATTCGTCGGCGCGTTTACCGTCGGCGACCAGCTGCTGTGGGGCGCGGCCGAACCGCTGCGTCGCATGCTGCGGATCCTGCTCGAGCGTTGATCGACTGAAGCAATGAAAGAGCCCGCGCCTTGAGAGAGACGCGGGTTTTTTTATGCCTGGGTTTCTCGGTTGTCTGATCTGGCGTCATCGCTGGCAAGCCAGCTCCTACAATTCACGCGTACCCTGTAGGAGCTGGCTTGCCAGCGAAGAGGCCGGAACATGCACCGAAGATCTCGCAGAATTGCCTGCATGCCAGTCACCCGGTAAAGTGCCGCTCCCCCCGTTTCGCCAGAGGTCAAACCATGAGCCAGTCCATTGATATTGCCGTGATCGGCGCCACCGGTACTGTCGGCGAAACACTCGTGCAGATTCTCGAAGAGCGCAATTTCCCGATCGGCACCCTTCACCTGTTGGCCAGCAGCGAGTCGGCCGGCAGCTCCGTACCGTTTCGCGGCAAGAACGTGCGGGTGCGGGAAGTCGATGAGTTCGACTTCAGCAAGGTGCAGTTGGCATTCTTTGCCGCCGGCCCGGCGGTTTCGTTGAGTTTTGCTTCCCGTGCGACCGATGCCGGTTGCTCGGTGATCGATCTCTCCGGTGCCTTGCCGGCGGAAAAGGCGCCGCAGGTCGTGCCCGAGGCCAACGCTTGGGTGTTGGCCGGCTTGAAAAAGCCGTTTCAGGTCAGCAGTCCAAGTCCGTCGGCCACCACGCTGGCGGTAGTGCTCGCGCCGCTGATGGAATTGCTCGATTTGCAGCGCATCAGCCTGACTGCCAGCCTGGCAGTCTCGGCCCAGGGCCGCGAAGCTGTGACTGAGCTCGCCCGGCAAACCGCCGAACTGCTGAATGTGCGGCCGCTGGAGCCGAAATTCTTTGATCGGCAAATGGCCTTCAACCTGTTGGCCCAGGTCGGAAAACCGGATGAACAAGGTCATACGCTGCTGGAAAAACGCCTGGTGCGCGAGCTGCGCCAAGTCATGGCGTTGCCTTCATTGAAGATTTCCGTCACTTGCATTCAAGCCCCGGTGTTTTTTGGCGATAGCTATAGCGTGACCCTGCAGTCCGCGAGTGAAATCGACCTGGCGAAGATCAATGCAGCCCTGGACGACGCACCCGGAATCGAGCTGGTGGAAGCCGGCGATTACCCGACGCCGGTGGGCGATGCGGTAGGGCAGGATGTGGTCTATGTAGGTCGGGTTCGCCAGGGTATCGACGACCTGTCGGAACTTAATTTGTGGCTGACGTCAGATAACGTACGCAAAGGCGCCGCGCTCAACGCTGTGCAGCTGGCTGAGTTGTTGATAAAAGACCTGCTGTAAAAGATACTTTGCAACAATTTGTCGAATGATTCCGGGCGAGCCTATGCTTGGCGGAATGCTGAAGGCGAGCCACTCTGCAGGGCTTTCCGGGGCATCAATGAAATGATCGCGCGCGACGACCCTCGCCGTTACGCGCAATGCCTGACGGCAGCGGCTATCAATACCTTCTCGCTGGCCGAGGAATGTTCAAACTAAGGATGAGCTAATGGTTCAAGTTCGCAAACTGGTGTTAGCAATAGCGGCCGCCTCGGCGCTGTCCTCCGGTATGGCGCATGCCCTCGGGCTCGGGGAGTTGACCCTGAAATCGACGCTCAACCAGCCGCTGGTAGCTGAAATCGAGCTGCTCGATGTCAAGGACCTCACCGCCGCTGAAGTGGTGCCGAGCCTGGCTTCGCCGGAAGATTTCGCCAAGGCCGGTGTCGATCGCCAGGCGTTTCTCAATGACTTGACCTTCACCCCGGTGCTCAACGCCAGCGGCAAAAGCATCCTGCGCGTGACCTCCAGCAAGCCACTCTCCGAACCCATGGTGAAGTTCCTGGTTCAGGTCATGTGGCCGAACGGCCGTTTGCTGCGCGACTACAGTGTGTTGCTCGATCCGTCGAAATTCTCGCCGCAAACCGCCGAGGCGGCTGCGCAGCTTGTACCGACTCAATCCGTCGCTGCGCCGGTTACCGGTGCAACCAAACCGTCCCAATACACCACTACGCCACGGGATACCCTGTGGGAAATCGCTGCAAAAGCACGTAATGGCGGTTCGATCCAGCAAACCATGCTGGCCATCCAGGCACTGAACCCGGACGCCTTCATTGGCGGCAACATCAACCGCTTGAAGACCGGCCAGGTGCTGCGCATGCCGGATCAGGCACAGAGCACGAGCCTGCCGCAACCCAAGGCCATTGCCGAAGTGGCCGCGCAAAACAAGGCCTGGCGTCAGGGTCGCCGTTATGTGGCCAAGCCCGGGGCAGGGCAGCAGCAGCTCGACGCCACCCATCGCGCTCGCATCGATGGTGCTCCGGCTCAATCGGCCGGTGACAAGCTGAGCCTGGTTTCCGCCGAGTCCGGCAAGAACCGTGGCAAAGGTGCTGCCGGAGATGCCACGGCCCTCGCCAACAAGCTGGCGCTGACCCAGGAAAGCCTCGACACCAGTCGTCGTGATAACGCCGAACTGAAAAGCCGCATGGCCGACCTGCAAAGTCAGGTGGACAAGCTGCAACGCCTGATCGAGTTGAAGAACAATCAACTGGCCAAGTTGCAGGTCGAGGGCGCGAATGGCGCACCCGTCGCTGCAGCGGCCCCGGCAATGTCGGCCGAGCTGGCTGCAAGCCCGGTGGCCGCGCCTGCTCCGGCAGAATCTGCACCGGTTGCGCCTGCGCCAGTGGCCGCAGCACCCGATGCAGCTCCGGCGCCGGCCGAGAAACCTGTCGAGGCGACACCGGCCGCATCCGACGATCAGAAATTCAATGAGTTGCTGACCAATCCGGTGTTGCTGGGCCTGGTGGGTGGCGGCGCGGTGATTCTGCTGCTCCTGCTGCTGTTGCTGGCGCGCCGCCGCAAAGCCCAGCAAGCAGCCGAGAAGCACCTGCGGATGGCGCGTGCCCTGGCCGAAGAGCAGCCGTTCTCGGCCGATTTCGACTTGCCGGAAAGCAGCTTCGAAGGCCTGGAAGTGCCGCCGCCGAGCGTTAAGCTGGCGAATGCACCGACGCCTGCTCCCGCGCCAGCGCCGGTGGTTGCCCCGGTCGTGATGACCACGCCGATCGCCGCGCCATTGGTGGCGCCGGCTGCCGAGCGTTCCGATGACGTGCTGGGCCAGGCTCAGTTGCACATCAATGCCGGTCGTCTGAACCAGGCTGCTGCTTTGCTGGAGGACGGCGTCAAGCAAGAGCCCAAGCGCAGCGACTTGCGCTTGAAACTGATGGAAGTCTACGGCCAGCAAGGCGACCGCGATGCGTTCGTCGGCCAGGAGCGTCAGTTGGTGGCCAATGGCGACAACTTCGCCCAGGTTGAAAAACTCAAAAGCCGCTTCCCGGCCATGGCGCTGGTGGCTGCCGGTGGCATTGCCGCAGCCGCCGTTGCTGCCGAGCTGGACGCGCAATACGTCAAGGATCTGTTGCTCGACGAGCCACAAGCACCGGCTCCAGAGCCGGCACCGTTCGAGGGCGACCTGGATAGCGCTTTCGACCTGAGCCTGGACGATCTGGACGCGATCACGCCGATGGCGCCTGCACCCGGGCCGGAGCCTGAAGTGGCGACGCTGGCAGATCTGGAAGAATTCCCGCTGGATGACGACCTGAGTTTTGGGTCGGTTTTGCAACAACAGACTGAAATCAAGGAAAGCCTCGACGATCTGTCGGAGTTCGATCTTGACCTGGATCTCGGTGCGCAACCTGTGCCGGCGATACTGGCTGAAGACGATTTCCTGCTGGATCTGGAAGCAGGGGTGAAGGATTTCCCGGTTGCCGAAACCCCGGCTGTTCCTGAGGTCGCGCGGGATGATCTGGAATTGCCGGCCGATTTCGATCTGTCACTGGCCGACGAGCTGGACACGCCGGATGCGTTCGCGGCAGAGCTCGATGATGTCCACGCCGAGCTGGAGAGCCTGTCCAACAGCATCGGCGAGCCGACCTTTACCGAAGCTGATGCTGCGCTGGGTGGCGATGATGACTTCGACTTCCTCTCGGGTACTGACGAAGCCGCCACCAAGCTCGATCTGGCTCAGGCCTATATCGACATGGGCGACAGCGATGGCGCCCGCGACATCCTCAAAGAGGTCGTGAGCGAAGGCAGTGACGAGCAGAAGAGCGAAGCCAGGGAAATGCTTTCGCGTCTGGCTTGAATGCCCGTCAAGTTGTAGACAGAACGGCAGCCCATTGAGGCTGCCGTTTTTGTTTGGCCGATGAATTGATGTCGTCTGCTATGGCCCCTTCGCGGGCAAGCCCGCTCCTACAAGGTTTTGTGAAGACCACAGAACCCTGTAGGAGCGGGCTTGGTCCGGGCGGCGATCCGACGAAGAGGCCGGAACAGTCAGTGGAGATCTCTCTGGCATCCCCGCCCGGCGGCCTTATAATGCCCGCCTTTGGTACATCAGCAGGCTGTCCCTCCTTGGCAAATATAGATAACCCGGCCGCCGAAATGGCAGCCGACGGCTTTTTCCGGATCGCGCTGGGCGTCGAATACAAAGGCTCGCGCTACCGCGGCTGGCAGCGCCAGGCATCCGGGGTGCTCACCGTGCAGGAAACCCTCGAAAACGCCTTGTCCAAAGTCGCCGACTCACCCGTTTCGCTGATGTGCGCCGGGCGTACCGACGCCGGGGTGCATGCCTGCGGGCAGGTGGTGCATTTTGACACTCAGGTCGAGCGTTCGATGAAGGCCTGGACCATGGGTGCCAACATCAACTTGCCCCACGACGTCAGTGTCAGTTGGGCCAAGGTCATGCCGGCGCATTTCCATGCGCGGTTCAAGGCCATCGCCCGGCGTTATCGCTACGTGATCTACAACGATCAGATCCGCCCGGCGCACCTGAACGAAGAAGTGACCTGGAACCACCGTCCGCTGGACGTCGAGCGCATGGCCGAGGCCGCTCAATACCTGCTCGGCACCCATGATTTCAGCGCTTTTCGCGCCGGGCAGTGCCAGGCCAAGTCGCCGATCAAGGAGCTGCATCACCTGCGCGTCACCCGTCACGGCAAGATGATCGTGCTGGATATTCGCGCCAGCGCCTTCCTGCATCACATGGTGCGCAACATTGCCGGCGTGCTGATGACCATCGGCGCCGGTGAGCGTCCGGTGGAGTGGATGAAAGAGGTGCTGGAAAGCCGGATTCGACGGACCGGTGGCGTAACGGCGCATCCATTCGGTTTGTATCTGGTCCAGGTCGAGTACCGTGACGAATTCGAATTGCCCGAGCGTTACATCGGTCCGCACTTCCTGACCGGCTTCTCGGAACTTGGCGGCTGACGCCCTCGAACGCTTTTGCTACCATCCGGGACTTTCCCGGATTTGTCTTGGAGTTATGTCGACATGTCAGCCGTTCGCAGCAAGATCTGTGGGATTACCCGCATGGAAGATGCGTTGGCAGCCGTCGAGGCCGGGGCGGACGCCATCGGATTCGTGTTTTACGCCAAAAGCCCCCGTGCGGTGACGTTCCAGCAGGCGCGCTCGATCATCAAGGCGCTGCCGCCGTTCGTGACCACCGTGGGTTTGTTCGTCAATGCCAGCCGTTGCGAACTGGGGGAAATCCTCGACGCGGTGCCGCTGGACCTGTTGCAGTTCCATGGCGACGAAACCGCCGCTGAATGCGAAGGCTGGCACCGGCCGTACATCAAGGCGTTGCGGGTCAAGGCCGGTGATGACATCGCGGCAGCTTGTGATGCCTATCCAGGCGCCAGCGGTATTTTGCTCGACACCTATGTCGAAGGTGTTCCCGGCGGAACCGGTGAGGCATTCGACTGGTCACTGATACCGCAAGGCTTGAGCAAACCGATCATTCTGGCGGGCGGTCTGACGCCGGATAACGTCGCCGAGGCGGTTGCGCGCGTTCGGCCTTACGCCGTGGATGTCAGCGGCGGGGTAGAGGCGAGCAAGGGCATCAAGGACCACGCAAAGATTCGGGCATTTATCAAAGCGGTACGCGGTAGCACCTGTTGATGTGACGGCTGGCAGACTGCCGCCGTCCACTGCACTGTACAAAGCGGATGCACTGCACACAGCAGGCATATCCGAGGGTCTCTGGTTGCACGCAGGTCATGTTTCGCGCTGACCGTGGCAGTCCTCGACCGTCGTCGCACACATGAATTTAGCGTTAGGGCATACACGGGGCTGCGAACCAGAGCGTTCGAGCCGCCGGTACTGGAGAAAGAAAGCATGAGCAACTGGTTAGTAGACAAACTGATCCCTTCGATCATGCGTTCCGAGGTCAAGAAGAGCTCGGTGCCTGAAGGTCTTTGGCACAAATGCCCGTCTTGCGAGGCTGTGCTGTATCGTCCGGAGTTGGAAAAGACCCTGGACGTTTGCCCCAAGTGCAACCATCACATGCGTATCGGCGCCCGCGCCCGTATCGACATCTTCCTCGACGTTGAAGGCCGTACCGAGCTGGGTGCGGACCTGGAGCCGGTTGACCGTCTGAAATTCCGCGACGGCAAGAAATACAAGGACCGCCTGACCGCTGCACAAAAGCAGACCGGCGAAAAAGACGCGCTGGTTTCCATGAGCGGCACTTTGCTGGGCATGCCGATCGTGGTTTCGGCGTTCGAGTTTTCCTTCATGGGTGGTTCGATGGGCGCCATCGTCGGTGAGCGTTTCGTTCGCGCCGCCAACTACGCCCTGGAAAAACGTTGCCCGATGGTCTGTTTCTCGGCATCCGGCGGTGCACGGATGCAGGAGGCACTGATTTCCCTGATGCAAATGGCCAAGACCTCCGCGGTACTGGCTCGTCTGCGTGAAGAAGGCATTCCGTTCATCTCCGTGTTGACCGATCCGGTCTACGGCGGCGTTTCCGCCAGTCTGGCGATGCTGGGCGACGTGATTGTCGGCGAGCCGAAGGCGTTGATCGGCTTTGCCGGCCCGCGTGTGATCGAGCAAACCGTGCGCGAAAAACTGCCGGAAGGCTTTCAGCGCAGCGAATTTCTGCTGGAGCACGGTGCCATCGACATGATCATCGACCGTCAGGAGCTGCGTCCGCGTCTGGGTAACCTGCTGGCGCAAATGATGGGCCTGCCGACGCCGAAGTTCGTTGCCGCGCCCGTCGAGCCGATCGTGGTTCCACCGGTACCAGCCAGCCTATGACCCAACGTACCCTTGGCGAATGGCTCGCCTACCTTGAACAGTTGCACCCTTCAGCCATCGACATGGGCCTGGAGCGGTCGCAGCAGGTAGCGTCCCGCATGGGACTGGGCAAGCCGGCGCCTCGGGTGATTACGGTCACCGGGACCAACGGCAAGGGTTCCACCTGTGCGTTCGTGGCGTCCTTGCTGCGGGCCCAGGGCTTGAAAGTGGGGGTTTACAACTCCCCACACCTGCTGCGTTACAACGAGCGGGTAACGGTCAATGGCATCGAAGCCACTGATGCCGAGCTGTGCGAGGCCTTTGCTGCGGTAGAGGCCGGACGCGGCGACACCTCCCTGACTTACTTCGAAATGGGCACCCTGGCGGCATTCTGGCTGTTCCAGCGCTCCGGGCTCGATGCCGTGGTGCTGGAAGTCGGTCTGGGCGGTCGTCTGGACACGGTCAACGTGGTCGACGCCGACATGGCGCTGGTCACCAGTATTGGCGTCGATCATGCGGATTACCTCGGTGATACCCGTGAGTCCGTGGCCTTCGAGAAGGCCGGCATTTTCCGTCAGGGCGCACCTGCGCTCTGCGGCGATCTGAAACCACCACAACCTTTGCTGGACAAGGCGCGCGAGCTCAATTGCCCGTTTTTCCTGCGTGGGCGCGATTTTGACCTCGGTGTGACCGATCACAACTGGCAGTGGCGCGGTGTCGATGCGCAAGGGCATGCAGTCGAGTTGCGCGACCTGCCGCTGCTTGATCTGCCGATGGAGAACGCTGCGCTGGCGTTGCAGGCTTATTTGTTGCTCGGCTTGCCTTGGGTGGATGCGCAGATCATCGAAGCGCTGCGGGCAACCAGGGTGGTCGGTCGTCTGGATCGCCGTGAGTTCGAGTGGCAAGGCAAGCGCTTGAATCTATTGCTGGATGTGGGGCACAACCCCCACGCGGCAGAGTATCTGGCTCGTCGTCTGGCCAGTCGCCCGCCGGTCGGCAAGCGTTTGGCGGTGTTCGGGCTGCTGGCGGACAAAGACCTGGGTGGTGTTGTCGGCGAATTGAATGCTAGTGTCCAGCACTGGGCTGTCGCACCTCTGGATTCGCCTCGGGCGCGTCCGGTTGCGGATTTGCACGATGCGTTGCAAGGTCTGGGTGCTTCGGTCACGTCATACGAAAGTGTGGCGGCTGCCCTGGAAGGGCAGTGCGCGCAGGCCACGAGCGACGACGAAATCCTGTTGTTCGGATCATTTTATTGTGTCGCCGAGGCCCTTGAATGGCTGGCCCGGCGCTCCACGGAGGACGCGGCAAATGGCATTGCTGGATAAGGCATACAAGCAGCGCATGGTTGGCGCCCTGGTATTGGTTGCGCTGGCAGTGATTTTTCTGCCGATGCTGTTTTCCCGCCAGGACGAACAGCGCCAGGTGACGGTCGAAGCGCCTTCGGCTCCGCAGGCGCCTGTGATGCCTCAAGTGCAGGTCGAACCCGTGGCGGTGCCTGAGCCGCAAGCCTTGCCTCAGGAGCCTGTGCCGAGCGATGACGAAATCGCCCAGCAAGAATCGGCTGTGCCAGCTGCGCCGGTGGCTCCAGCTCCAGCTCCGGCTTCCGCTGCGGCGGCCAAACCGGTTGCACCGCCGCCTGCGCCGGTCCCGGCTCTGGCCGCCAAACCTGCGACAGCGCCTGCCCAGCCCATCACGGCGGCACCGGGCAAGCCGGATACCACGCAAAGCCGTGTCGATGCCAATGGTTTGTCTGTCAGCTGGTCGGTGCAATTGGCCAGCCTGGCGAATCGTGAAAGCGCGGAAAAACTTCAGAAAACTTTGCGCAGCCAGGGTTACAACGCCTACATCCGTACCGCCGACGGCAAAAACCGGGTGTTTGTCGGGCCGCTGATCGAGCGCGCTGAAGCCGACCGTCTGCGTGACTTGCTCAACCGCCAGCAGAACCTCAAGGGGTTTGTCGTGCGCTTTCAGCCGGAACGTGGCTAAAACTATCGCTCCGATATGAAATGCACAGACAATCGCAGCTTACCGATAAGCACGGGCTCTGCTAAAATGCGCCGCCTTATCCGTCTGTAGGCTGCACTGTGCCATTTACCTGGGTTGACTGGGCGATCGTAGCAATCGTCGCCATCTCCGCATTGATCAGTCTGAGCCGCGGCTTCGTCAAGGAAGCGCTATCGCTGGTGACCTGGATCATCGCAGGAGTCGTAGCCTGGATGTTCGGTGGCTCACTGTCCGAGTACCTCGGCGGGTACATTCAAACACCGTCGGCCCGTATAATCACGGGCTGTGCCATCATGTTTGTCGCCACTTTAATCGTAGGCGCAATGATCAATTATCTTATCGGCGAACTGGTTCGCGTCACCGGGCTCTCCGGGACCGACCGATTCCTCGGCATGGCCTTCGGCGCCGCGCGTGGCGGGTTGCTGGTGGTTGTCGCCGTCGGGCTGTTGAGCCTGGGGCCGGTACAGCAGGACGGGTGGTGGAAAGAGTCACAGCTCGTGCCAAAATTTCTATTGGTCGCCGACTGGTCCAAAAACCTGATCCTCGGGTGGAGCAGTCAGTGGCTTGCCAGCGGAATCAGCGTACCCGCTGATATTCCGTTCAAGGAGCAACTCTTGCCGATGGCCAAAACGCCTCAGTGAGTAGTGCTCAGTTCAGATCCATTAAGTAGGGGTTGCGTCGCATGTGTGGCATCGTCGGTATCGTCGGTAAGTCGAACGTCAATCAGGCGCTGTATGACGCGCTAACCGTCCTCCAGCACCGCGGCCAGGACGCTGCCGGTATCGTGACCAGCCATGATGGCCGGTTATTCCTGCGCAAGGACAACGGTCTGGTGCGTGACGTGTTCCAGCAGCGTCACATGCAGCGCCTGGTCGGCCACATGGGCATTGGCCATGTGCGTTATCCGACCGCGGGCAGCTCGACGTCGGCTGAAGCTCAACCGTTTTACGTCAACTCGCCTTACGGCATCACCCTGGCGCACAACGGTAACCTGACCAACGTTGAACAACTGGCCAAGGAGATTTACGAATCTGACCTGCGCCACGTCAACACCAGTTCCGATTCGGAAGTGCTGCTCAACGTGTTTGCGCACGAATTGGCCCAGCGCGGCAAGTTGCAGCCGACCGAAGAAGACGTATTCGCCGCCGTCACCGACGTGCACAACCGTTGCGTCGGTGGTTATGCCGTCGTAGCGATGATCACCGGCTACGGCATCGTCGGCTTCCGCGACCCGCACGGCATCCGCCCAATCGTTTTCGGCCAGCGTCACACCGACGAAGGCGTCGAGTACATGATTGCCTCGGAAAGCGTTTCCCTGGACGTGCTCGGCTTCACCCTGATTCGCGACCTGGCTCCCGGCGAAGCGGTCTACATCACTGAAGAGGGCAAGCTGTACACCCGTCAGTGCGCGACCAACCCATCCCTCACCCCGTGCATCTTCGAACACGTCTACCTGGCGCGTCCGGATTCGATCATCGACGGCGTGTCGGTCTACAAGGCCCGTCTGCGCATGGGTGAGAAACTCGCCGAGAAGATCCAGCGCGAGCGTCCGGATCACGACATCGACGTGGTCATCCCGATTCCGGACACCAGCCGCACCGCGGCGCTGGAGCTGGCGAACCACCTGGGCGTGAAGTTCCGCGAAGGCTTCGTGAAGAACCGCTACATCGGCCGGACCTTCATCATGCCGGGCCAGGCCGCGCGGAAAAAATCCGTACGCCAGAAACTCAACGCCATCGAGCTGGAATTCCGCGGCAAGAACGTGATGCTGGTGGATGACTCCATCGTTCGCGGCACCACTTGCAAGCAGATCATCCAGATGGCTCGCGAAGCCGGCGCGAAGAACGTTTACTTCTGTTCCGCGGCTCCAGCGGTTCGCTACCCGAACGTCTACGGCATCGACATGCCGAGCGCCCACGAGCTGATCGCCCACAACCGTTCGACCCAGGACGTGGCTGACCTGATCGGCGCCGACTGGCTGGTCTATCAGGACCTGCCCGACTTGATCGAAGCGGTCGGTGGCGGCAAGATCAAGATCGACAAGTTCGATTGCGCGGTGTTCGATGGCCAGTACGTCACCGGCGACGTCGACGAGGCTTACCTGAACAAGATCGAGCAGGCACGCAACGATGCCTCCAAGGTCAAGACGCAGGCCGTCAGTGCGATCATCGATCTGTACAACAACTGAGTTATATGCCGGCCTGTAGGAGCTGGCTTGCCAGCGAAGGGGTTGTCACATTCAACATCATTGTTGCCTGTGATGCCCCCATCGCTGGCAAGCCAGCTCCTACATAGGTGTTCCTCCTCAAGGCCGGTTTCGTATCTACTACCGAATATGGCAAGGAGTGACAGCATGAGTCAGGAATGGGATGCCGGTCGGCTGGACAGCGACCTCGAAGGTGTAGCGTTCGATACCCTGGCCGTACGTGCCGGTCAGCACCGTACGCCGGAAGGCGAACACGGTGATCCGATGTTCTTCACCTCCAGCTACGTATTCCGTACCGCCGCCGACGCCGCTGCGCGCTTCGCTGGCGAAGTACCGGGCAACGTTTACTCGCGCTACACCAACCCGACCGTGCGCGCGTTCGAAGAGCGCATCGCCGCGCTGGAAAGCGCCGAGCAAGCCGTGGCCACGGCCACTGGCATGGCGGCCATCATGGCTGTGGTGATGAGCCTGTGCAGCGCCGGTGATCATGTGCTGGTGTCGCGCAGCGTTTTCGGCTCGACCATTAGCCTGTTCGAGAAATACTTCAAACGCTTCGGCATCGAAGTCGATTACGTACCGCTGGCGGACTTGTCCGGCTGGGATGCGGCGATCAAGGCCAATACCAAATTGCTCTTCGTCGAATCGCCGTCCAATCCGCTGGCCGAGCTGGTGGACATCACCGCGCTGTCTGAAATTGCTCACGCCAAGGGCGCGATGCTGGTGGTCGACAACTGCTTCTGCACGCCGGCACTGCAACAGCCGCTGAAAATGGGAGCGGACATCGTCGTGCACTCGGCCACCAAGTTCATCGATGGCCAGGGTCGTTGCATGGGCGGCGTGGTCGCCGGTCGTAGCGAGCAGATGAAAGAAGTGGTGGGTTTCCTGCGTACCGCCGGGCCGACCTTGAGCCCGTTCAACGCCTGGATCTTCCTCAAGGGCCTGGAAACCCTGAGCCTGCGGATGAAAGCGCATTGCGCCAACGCCCAGCAACTGGCCGAATGGCTGGAGCAGCAGGCAGGCATCGAGAAAGTCCATTACGCCGGCCTCAAGAGCCATCCGCAGCACGAACTGGCGCTGCGTCAGCAAAAGGGTTTCGGTGCTGTCGTCAGTTTTGAGGTGAGGGGTGGCAAAGAGGGCGCCTGGCGCTTTATCGATGCCACGCGCCTGATTTCGATCACCGCCAACCTGGGCGACAGCAAGACCACCATCACCCATCCGAGCACCACCTCCCATGGGCGCCTGGCGCCGCAAGAGCGTGAAGCGGCGGGCATTCGTGACAGCCTGATCCGCATTGCGGTCGGCCTGGAGGACGTGGCGGACCTGCAAGCCGATCTGGCGCGCGGCCTGGCTGCGCTGTGATCGAGTTGGCTGCGCCGACCACAGGCTCGAATGGCCGCGTAGCGCTGGTGACCGGTGCTGCGCGGGGCATTGGCCTGGGAATCTCGGCCTGGCTGATCAGCGAAGGCTGGCAAGTCGTGCTGACGGATCTGGACCGGGAGCGCGGTTCGAAAGTGGCGAAAGTGCTGGGCGACAACGCCTGGTTCATCGCCATGGATGTCGCCAACGAGGGGCAGGTCGCGCTGGGGGTGGCCGAGGTGCTCGGCCAGTTCGGGCGCCTGGATGCGCTGGTGTGCAACGCGGCGGTTGCCGATCCGCACAACATCACGCTGGAAAGCCTGGATCTGGCGCACTGGAATCGGGTGTTGGCGGTGAACCTCAGTGGGCCGATGTTGCTGGCCAAGCACTGTGCACCGTACCTGCGCGCTCACAGCGGCTCGATCGTGAATCTGGCCTCGACCCGCGCCGGGCAGTCGGAACCCGATACGGAGGCCTATGCGGCGAGCAAGGGCGGCCTGTTGGCCCTGACTCACGCGTTGGCCATCAGTCTTGGCCCGGAGATTCGGGTCAATGCGGTCAGCCCTGGCTGGATCGATGCACGCGACCCCTCGGTGCGGCGTGCTCAACCATTGACCGAGGCCGATCATGCCCAGCATCCGGCGGGCAGGGTGGGGACGGTTGAGGATGTCGCAGCGATGGTGGCCTGGCTGCTGTCGAGGAATGCCGGATTTGTCACCGGGCAGGAATTCGTGGTCGATGGTGGCATGACCAAGAAGATGATTTACAGCGAGTAATCGGACAAGGACGCTGTCTTCAGCATTGATGTTGAATGTTCCGCCGTCTTCGCGAGCAGGCTCGCTCCCACATGAGTACTGCGGTCCACTGTGGGAGCGAGCCTGCTCGCGAAGCGGTCTGATGGTTGCCAGCCTCGTCTGGAATGACACGATTTTGTCTTTTTCAGAAAAACTTCAAGCAGGGTATTGACTTAGGTTCGTTACCTGCGTAAATTTCGCGGCCTCGGAGATGCAAACGGGTGATTAGCTCAGCTGGGAG
>NZ_AKJJ01000021.1:0-6101 GCF_000282395.1 Pseudomonas sp. GM55
CGGAGCCGATACGGCTGGCCGTCGTCACCGATCACATACAGGCCGGTCAGCTCCGGCTCTTCACCGGCGTCCTCGGCAAACGGCGGCACCGGGAAATCCGCACCGGGGCGCACGACGATGCTGCCGTCACCCTTGTAGAACCACTCCGGTTGCGCGCCGACCTGTCCCGCATCCGGCTTGCCCCCCTCCAGCCCCCACTTGAACATGCGCATGGTGTCGGTCATGCCAGCTTCGACTGCGCCATCGTACTGGTGCATTTTGTCCCGCGTTGCCGCGCTGCCCAGATGGGTCAGGCCGGTGCCGCTGATCAGGCAATGGGCCGGGTCTTCATGGTCCAGCGGCGGCAGGACTCTGCGCTGCTGCAACAGCTGCGCGTAATCCGGACCGGGTTCGCTGCCGCGTCGGGCGACTTCTTCCTGCAGGCTGCGCCCGCCACGAATGGCGGCCAGCGCCAGCTCACGGGTGCTGCGGGTATCACACAACACCTGGAGCCGAGCCCCTTCAACCAAGCCGACCTGGCGTTGCCCGGCAGTGTTTTCAAATTGAATCAGGCGCATGTCGGCCCTCCGCAAAGTCGTGGTTGGCACCGCCTACAGCGGCGCCTCAAGGTCATTCGATGATGTTGAATTCGCTCAAATACTCATCGGAAATTTCCAGGCCCAGGCCCGGCTTGTGGTCGTCGAGCTGGATGTAGCCGTTGACCGGCTGCGGCTCGCCCTTGAACACGTAGTAGAAGAGTTCGTTGCCGACTTCGACGTCGAACACCGGGAAGAACTCGGCCATCGGCGAGGCGGTGGTCGACATGGTCAGGTGGTAGTTGTGCATCTGCCCGGCATGCGGAATCACCGGGACCGACCAGGCTTCGGCCATGGCGTTGATCTTGCGCGCGGCGGTGATGCCGCCGACGCGGTTGGTGTCGTACTGGATCACGTCGACGGCGCGGCGTTCCAGCAGGTCCTTGAAGCCGTAGGAGGTGAACTCGTGCTCGCCGCCCGAGATCGGCATGATCCCCATTCTTTTCAGCTCGACGTAACCCTCGATGTCGTCGGCGATCACCGGCTCTTCCAGCCAGCGCGGTTCGAATTCGGCCAGTTTCGGCAACATGCGCCGGGCATATTCCAGGGTCCAGCCCATGTAGCATTCGAGCATGATGTCGACGTCGGGGCCGGCCAGTTCACGCAGGGCACGCACTTGTTCGATGTTGCGGCGCATGCCCGCCGGGCCGTCTTTGGGACCATAGCCGAAACGCATTTTCAGCGCGGTGAAACCCTGGCTCAGATAACCCTGGGCTTCTTCGAGGAACAGGTCGAGATTGTCGTTGGCGTAGAGCTTGGAGGCGTAGGTCCAGATTTTCTCTTTGGTGCGCCCGCCCAGCAGCTTGAACACCGGTTTGTTCACCGCCTTGCCCATGATGTCCCAGATCGCGATGTCGATCGCCGAGATCGCCGCCATGCCGATGCCCTTGCGGCCCCAGGCGTGGCTCTGGCGGTACATTTTCTGCCAGATGTATTCGTTGTCGAACGGGTCTTCGCCGATGGCGATCGGTGCCAGGTAAGTGTCGATGATTTCCTTGGCCACACGCGGCGCCAGTGCGCAGTTACCGATGCCGACCAGGCCGGTGTCGGTCTCGACTTCCACGACCAGCCAGCCATGGAAACGGAACGAGCCCATGGCGTCGCCACGCTCGAACAGGATGTCGCTGGCGTTGGTGCAGAAGTGCGCCTGGGGCGGGACGACTTTGCCTTTCCACTCGAATACGCGGGTACGGATCGCTTTGATTTTCATGAATACAGTTCCTTGCTAACGCGGTGATCAGCCAACCTGAGCCGGTGTGAGCTGCGAGGGGGATTTAGGGGTGTGGGTGGTGCGAAGTCGGGACAGCAGGATGGCGCCGATAATGCCCACCACGGCCAGGGCGAACATGCCGGCACGAGGGTCTGCAAAACTGCTTTCCATCACGGTTTTCAGGTTCGGTGCGACGAAGCCGCCCAGGTTGCCGATGGAGTTGATCAGGGCGATCCCGCCCGCCGCCGCCGCACCGCTGAGGTAGCTGGTGGGAATGGTCCAGAACAATGGCTGTACCGAGACGAAACCGGCCGCGGCGAAGCAGAACGCGAGTACCACCGGCACCATGCTCGAACCCAGCGCGGAAGCGGCGATGCCGAGGGCGGCCATGGTCAGCATGCACACGGCGAGACGACGGTGCTGGCCAGTACGGTCGGCATAACGAGTGACCAGGCGAGTGACGATGAGCGCGCAGACCCAGGGGATTGCCGTGATCAGGCCGACATTGAGGCCGACATGCCCATCGAGCAGACCGGCGATGCGCGTCGGCAGGTAGAACACCACGCCGTACACGCTCATCTGGATGGTGAAATACGCCAGGCAGAATTGCAGCACCCGAGGGTTGCGCAAGGCACTGAGAAAACCGTGGGGGCTGCTGTGTTTTTTCTGCGCATCCTCGTCCGCCAGCGCTGTTTCCAGCGCCCGCTTTTCTTCAACGCTGAGCCAGGTGGCCTCGGCCGGACGGTTGACCAGGTAGAAGTACGCGGCGATGCCGACCACCGATGCCATCAGGCCTTCGACAACAAACAGCCATTGCCAGTTGGTCAGGCCGAACACGCCGTGGAAATCCAGCAACCAGCCGGACAACGGACTGCCCAATACCAGCGCCAGCGGCAGGCCGAAATAGAACAGGCCTAACGCCTGGCCACGACTCTGCGCCGGGAACCAGTAGGTGAGGTACAGGATGATCCCCGGGAAGAACCCGGCTTCGGCCACCCCCAGCATGAAGCGCAACACGTAGAACGTCTGGGCGTTGTGGGCAAACATCATCGCCGCCGACACCAGGCCCCAGGTGACCATGATCCGGCACAGCCAGACCTTGGCGCCGAGGCGGTGCAGCATGTAGTTGCTCGGCACTTCGAAGCACGCATAACCGATGAAGAAGATGCTCGCGCCAAAGGCAAACGCGGCATCGCCCAACCCGGTATCGGCTTGCAGCGCCGCTTTGGCGAAGCCGACGTTGGAGCGGTCGATGAACGCCAGGATGTACATCAGGATCAGAAACGGCAGAAGGCGAAGCCGGCTTTTGGAGATAGCGCTGGACAGTGCCAGGACGGAATCTGGACGGGTCATAGGAGTGTTCCTTTGCTGCCGGTATGTGCCTTGCGGAAGTGACAAGGCGGGCTTTTTGTAGTTGTCATTCGCCTGATCGCAGTGGCCGGAAGTGCCCGGTTGCGTTCATTCGATGGAGCGACTTTAGCCAGCGCAAAGGGCTGCGGATAATCACTTATGCGTATCCGGCGATAACCTGGGGTGATAGCTAAATCTGATTATTCAGTAGATAAAGTTATCGGCCACACACAAACAACTGTGGGAGCGGGCTTGCCCGCGATAGCGGTCTGACAGTCACTTTCAGGGTGTCTGTACTGACGCTATCGCGGGCAAGCCCGCTCCCACAGGGTGCATGGTAGACAGGGGGATTAATGTTGTTTCAGAGATCCATGGTCAGTGGCGGTTGCGCCCCATCCGGCAGGCAATCTCGAACGCCTGTCGGATGGCTCCGACATTGGCCTTGCCCTGCCCGGCGATATCAAATGCGGTGCCATGGGCCGGGGTGGTGATCGGGATCGGCAAACCGCCCTGCACCGTCACGCCACGGGAGAAGCCCATCAGCTTGATCGCGATCTGGCCCTGGTCGTGGTACATGGTCACCACCGCGTCGAAGGCACTGGCATCGCCCTGGACCTTGAGGAAAATCGTATCGGCCGGATAGGGCCCGTCCGCCGCGATCCCCAGCGCCTGAGCCGAGCGGACCGCCGGGCCGATGATGTCCAGCTCCTCGCGACCGAACGAGCCGTTGTCGCCGTTGTGCGGGTTCAAGCCGCAAACACCGATCCGCGGTTTTTCCAGGCCGTTGCGCTTAAGCGCCGTGTCGATCAGTTGAATCGCTTCCACCACCCGTTGCTGGCTGAGCAGGCCCGGCACATCGGCCAGGGCCACGTGGGAGGTCACCCGTGAAGTCCACAGATTGTCGAGCACGTTGAACTCGCAGAACGGCCCGTGGAAATCCAGCAGCTCGGCGAACCAGTGCAGTTCGTCGCTGTGGGCCATGCCGGCCATGTGCAACGAGGTCTTGTTCAACGGGCCGAACAGCACCGCATCGGTCGTGCCGGCCTCGGTCAGGCGCAGGGCTTGTTCCAGGGTGTCGAGGCTGTAGCGACCTCCGATGACGCTGGCCTCGCTGCGCGGAAATTCACCCACGGTGTCGCCACGAAAGTCATAGAACAGCGGCGTGTCGTCGACGAATGCCAGATGCTCCAGGGACTCGACGCGACGATAGGGAAACTCCATCCCGGCGATGCGCATGCCGCGACGCATTTCCGCCTCGTCGGCGATCAGGATCACGTTGGCCTGACGACGCACTTCGGGCTCGCCGAGCAGGCGGGCGATCAGCTCCGGGCCGATGCCCGCCGGGTCGCCAAGGACCATCGCGATAGTGGATTTGCTCATGCTTCACTCCTCAAGGGTTCAGGTCGCGCCCGGTCATTGGCGCAAGGCTCGCAGCGATACACCCGCTGCGCATTGCTGTAGAAAAGTCGCTCCTGATCGGCCGCTGGCAGATCGGCGACGATGGATTTGAAACCGCTGTAGATGTCGTCGAACGAGCCGCACAGGCTGTCCACGGGGAAGTTGCTGGCGAACATCGCCCTGTGGCTGCCAAACATTGCGATGACTTCGCGCACGATCCAGGCGTTGTCCTTGGCGCGCCAGCGCTGGCCGCCCTGCCCCAGGCCGGAAATCTTCACCTGCACGTTCGGCCACTGGGCCAGCCGCGCCATCGCCAGACGCCAGCCCGCCAAGCCTTCGGCGCTACGGTCATTGGGCAGACCGGCGTGGTTGAGTATCAGCGTAATGCCGGGGAAATCCCGGGCCAACCGTTCGGCCTCGTGCAGGTTCCACCACGGTGTCTGCAAATCGAAATGCAGGCCCAGCCCTTCGAGCGCGGCATAACTGCGGCGCCAGTGTTCATCGCTCATCAGGCTGCGCATGTGCCCCACCTGCGCCGGCGCGATCGGGCCACCGGGCTTGTGGCGCACACTGCGCACGTGCTTGAAGCGCGCCTGTTCGGTGAGCACATCGATGGCGTCCGGGTGATCGAGCCAGGCTTGCGCCACGACTGCGTTTGGCACGCCGTAGCGCGCGGCCAGTTGCTCGATGAAGCGGGTTTCGCCAATCGGGTCCTGCGGGTTCCACTCCGTCTCGACGTACACCGTTTGCACCACCCGATGCCCGCCGGCGTCGGCGAAGTAGTCCTCTGGAAAATAGCGGCGCTTGATGGCGCCGTAATCACCGTAGCGAAACGGGATATTGGCCTCTGGCGCGAGCCACGGGTGATCGTTGACGCCCGGGTCCCAGAAGTGATGATGGGCGTCGATGATCGGGCCGTCCCACAACGCGTTAGCCATGACGCACCTCATCCAGGCTGATGAACAACGTCGCCAGCACAAAGACTGCCGAGCACGCCGCGAAGAACCCGAGCACCGGGGCAAAACCACCGGCCGCTTGCAGGATCACGCCCACCAGGATGGGCACCGCAATGCCGCCGGTGCTGCCAGCCATGTTCATCACGCCGCCGATCAAGCCTACCCGCGCCGGTGCCGCCAGCAGCGCCGGGAAACTCCAGTAGAGGCTGCCCCACATCAGGAAAAATGCGGTCATGGCCAGCAACGCCACCGCTGCAAAAGGATTGCCCAGGGTCGGCAGCAACAGGAATGCGCCAAGGGCCACCAGCCCGGAAAACGCCAGCAGGCTCTTGACCGCAACCCCGCGACTCACACCCTTGCGGATCAAACCGTCGCAGAGGAAACCACCGGTCAACGAGCCGAGTGCGCCACACAGGAAAATCACGAAGGTCGCCGCGCCAATGCCCTTGATATCGAAGCCGCGGGCCTGGGCCAGGTAACTCGGGCCCCAGGTCAGCAGGCCGAAATACACCATCGCCCAACTGGCCCGGCCAATCAGCAAAGCGCTCAGGGAACGGGCCGCGATGCCCAGGCCTTTGACCGGCGTGCGCGCGGCTTCGGCAGCCGGCGTGG
>NZ_AKJJ01000022.1:0-8105 GCF_000282395.1 Pseudomonas sp. GM55
GCCACTGTAGGAGCAATCAGCCATCAGTAATGCGCGCGCAGGCTCAGGGTCACGGTGCGCGGGTCGCCGTAGAAGTTGGTGCCCCAGGAGGCATCGACGCGGTCGTAGTACTTGCGGTCGAACAGGTTGTTGGCGGTCAGTGTCGACGACAGGTTTTCGTTGAATTTGTAGCCGACCTGCGCCGTGGTGACGGCAAAGCCGCCTTGCTGGAACTTCACATCACGCTGGAAGTAGGTGTCGCTGACCACACGCACGCCACCGCCAACGCTGAAGTCCTTGAGCGGACCGTCGGTGAACTCGTACTTGGTCCACAGGTTGAAGTTGTGCTTGGGCGTGATGGTGCTGAAGGTCTTGCCTTTGTTGGCCTGGTCGCCGTCCAGGAACTTGGTGGAGGTGTAGGCGTAACCCGTGACGATGCTCCAGTTATCGCTCAGGTTGCCGCTCAGCTCAGTTTCCCAACCCTGGCTGCGTGCCTTGCCTTCGGTCATGTAGGCACCGGAGGTGTTGTCGTATTCGGCGCGGTTTTCATCGTAGATGCGGAAGGCGGCGATGCTGGCGTTCAGGCGGCCGTCGTAGAATTCGCGCTTGAGACCAATCTCGTACTGCTTGCCTTCACGCGGGCCGACCGGCTCGCCGTTCGTTCCGATTTCGCTTTGCGGTTTGAACACGCCGGTGTAGCTGAAGTAGGTCGACAGTTCCGGGGTGATCTTGCCGATGACTGCGCCGTACGGCACGACCTTGCGGTTGATGCTGGTGTGGGCCTGGCCGAAGTTGTTGAAGAAGGCGTTGGCGTTCTTCGCGTCGCTTTCGTACCAGGTCACACGGCTGCCGCCGATGACATCGAGCCAGTCGGTGACGTCGAACTTGGCGCGGGTGTAGACGCCGTACTGATCGGACTTGGACCAGTTGCCATTGACGTGCGCATAGTCTTTGCGGGGAATGTCGATGCTGCCCGGATCGAACACGTTGATCGGGAAGTACTCGCCGCCGCCGTAGGTGAAGTCCTTGTCCAGGTGCTGGTACTCGGCGCCCAGGGTGAACTCGTGCCGGCGATTGGCGAACTCGAACGGCGTGGTGACGAAACTGTCGACACCGATGGTCTTGATGTGGGTGTAGTAGTCGTAGGCCACGGCCCAGCTGTCACCGGTGGCCGGGTCGACCGCGCCGTCGACCCAGGTGAAATTACGCTCCGGGGTTTCGGCATCACGGTAGGTCAGCGTGGTCTTGAACTGGCCACCGTTGTCCAGTTCGTGGTCGAGTTCGGCGAAGGTTTCCCAGACTTTTTCGTTGAGGGTGTTCCACTTGGCGTCGAGGAAGGTCGAGCGAGGAACGTCGAGCAGTTTGCCGTCGGCGTAGGCCGGCAAACCGAACGCCGGGGTGGAGTTGTTCTTCTGGTAGGCGCCACCGACCGACAGGGTGGTGACCGGGTCGAGGTCGAATTCCAGGCGGCCGTAGACCATCGGGCGTTCGTTCTTCGCGTAATCGACGAAGGACTTGTTGTTCTCGTAGGCGGTGATGAAGCGACCGCGCACGGTGCCCTCGTCGTTCAACGGGCCGGTGACGTCCACCGAAGAACGGTAGCGATCATAGGAGCCGGCGGCCAGTTCACCACCGAGGGCGAATTGGCTCAGGGCGCGCTTGCGTACCACGTTGATCGTGCCGCCGGGTTCGCCAGCGCCCTGGTACAGGCCCGAGGGGCCGCGCAGCACTTCGATGCGGTCGTACATCGCCAGGTCGAAACTGGTGGCCATGTCGCCCTGGGCGGTCGGCTGCGAGACGCCGTCGACCTGCACCTGGTCAACGAGGAAGCCGCGCATGAAGATGTCGCTGAGGCTGGAGCCGGAGTTGTAGGTCTTGATGGTCACGCCGGTGACCTGGCGCATGGCGTCCTGCAGGCTGTTCAGGTTTTGGTCGTCCATGCGCTGGCGCGTGACGACGGACACCGACTGCGGGATGTCCTTGAGCTTGATGTTGCCCTTGCCGATGGTGACTTCATTGGTGGTATAGGAGTGCGAGCCTTCGGTGGTCGGTCCCAGCGCCAGGCCGGTAATGGACGTCGCACCCAACTGCAATGCACTGGAGTCAGCGGTCGATGGCACCAGCGACACGGTGTTGCCATTCAACTGAAAATTGATGCCGCTCCCCAGCAGCAAGGTTTTCAGTGCCTGTTCCGGTTCCATGTCGCCGGACACCGCCGTGGACTTGATGCCGTTGACCAGGTCCTGGTTGTAGAGAATCTGCAGGTTGGTCTGCTCGCCCAGCTGGCGTAATGCACTGGCCAGCGACTGGGACGGCACATTGACGTTCACCGGAGCAGCCTCGACCTGGGACGTTCCCAGCAGCAACAGGGTCAACAGCGCGCCCGGCACGACCGTTCGGAATTTCTTTTGCCGTTCGATGGCTAATGCCAACGGTGCGCGGGACAGAGTAGGGCTTTGCATTGCTCGAATCGCTCCAGAATGGTGTGTGCAGTTTTTTAGTTAATGATAATTATTATTAGACGTACCACTTTGGCTAAACCGGAAAACAAACTTCAAAAAAACAATGATTTGCGCGCGGCAATGACCTTCAGGCCGTTGCGCGCTCGGTGACGACCCGGCCCGATTCCATGCGCACCAGTTGATCGGCCATGTCGAAATAGCGGTCGTCGTGGGAGATGACGATGATGGTCTTGCCCAGGCGTTTGAGGTCCGGCAGCAGCTCGGTGTAGAAGATGCGGCGGAAAGTCGGGTCCTGGTCGGCGGCCCATTCGTCGAACACCAGCACCGGGCGTTCTTCCAGCCAGGCATTGACCAGCGCCAGGCGCTTGCGCTGGCCGGTGGACAGGTCGGTGGTGGTGAAACTGCCGTCCCTGACGCTGACTTTGTGCGCGATCTCCAGCCGTTGCAGGTAGGCGTTGGCATCTTCGGGAATGTGCCGATCGCCCTGCACCACGTCATCGAACAGGTAGTAGTCGGCAAAAATCGTGGTGAACAACTGGCGGTAGTCGTCGCGATTCTGCGCATCGACGCCTTGGCCGTTGAGCAGGATCGAACCTTGCTGTGGCGCGTAGAGCCCCAGCAGCAGCTTGATCAGCGTGGTCTTGCCGCAGCCGTTTTCACCGACGATGAACACGATGTCGCCTTGCCCGATGCTCAGGTTCACCGGGCCCAGGCGAAAGGCGTCGCTGCCGGGTGCGGCGGGGAAGGCGTAGCTGACGTTGTTCAACTGCAGGCTGTCGACCACGGTCGGCCGGGTGTCGTTGTCGTTGAGCAGCAGGTGCGGCTCGGGCGAGGAGAACTGGCTCGACAGCTCGGCGATACGACGGAAGGCAATCCGTGCGCGACTCACGATCGGCAAGGTGCTGACCAGGTGCTCGATCGGGCCTTTCATGTACAGCAGCACCAGCACGAAGCCGCTCATCACCGCTTTGTCGGCGCTGGGCCAGAAGGATTGCAGGGCCAGCGCCAGGCCGATGACCACGAAGAACAACATAGAGCCCAGGGTCTTGGCGATCACGAAGGTGTTGATCGAACGCACTTGGGTGGCGCAGATGAAATCGGCGGTGCCCTGGATGCCTTTGACGAACATGCGCTGGCGGCGCGGGCGGTGGATGCGCAACTCCTTGGCGCCGCCGGCAATGGCGTTGTAGTGCTTTTGCAAATCGTCTTCGGCGTCGCGGGCGGCCATGAAACCCTGGATGCCCTTGCCCTGCGCGTAGAACTGGATGCCGGTGCCGATGGCAATCGCCAGCGCCATCATCAGGAACATCGGCCACGACAACATTGCCAGATAACCCATGCAGCCGAGGGTCACGGTCAAGGAAATCGCCAGCGGCGCGAAGGCGAAGGCGAAGTCGCTGATGGTGTCGACGTCGTGGGTCAGCACCGGGATCAGCCGGTGGCTGCGGTAGCGCTCGATCTGCTCGATGGGCGCCGAAAGGACCTTCTCCCCAAGCGTTTTACGCAGCCTGGCAATGATGTGCTGGCCGACATGGTTGGTGCCGATATCCGAGCAGATCGAACTGCCCAGGGCCAGCAGGCACAGACCGCCGAACAGGGCCACCACGCCTTGGGTCAGGCCGTCCGGCGAGTGCAGCGCATTGTTGATGGTCGCCAGCAGCACCGTCACGCTCAGGCCGCCGACCATGCCCAGGACAATGGACACGGCGACGATCAGTCGAAACGGTTTCAACAGGGCCAGTAATTCGCCGATGGCGCCTCGGGTGGGCTGGGTCATGGCAGACAGTTCCTTGGGTCGTAAGGCAGATACCCAGTAGAACGTCTGGTGGAGGGGTTAATTTAAACCGCAGGAGACAGGTGGCGAGGCGGGTACACAACACTGTAGGAGCGAGCCTGCTCGCGATGGCGGTCAACGATAACGCTGGGCACCTGAATCAACTCGGTGCCCTTGGGTTTTTCGCGATTTCAGGCTCCCACAAGGGGAAGGGGGGAGGTCAGAGAGTGCGTACGACGCGGAACCCGATCCAGTCGCCACGGGTTTGCGGGTCGATGTCGTTGCGGTTGCCAGAACGCGAAAACACCGGTGCTTCGCCCCAGTCGTTGCCGCGGGTGCGCAGGGTGTCGCAATCGGGTTCGGTCCAGGCGCTGCCGTCGGTGGGCGCGCCGACATAGTCCGGGTGGTAGCAATCGGCGATCCATTCGTAGACGTTGCCATGCATGTCGTACATGCCAAAGGCATTCGGCGGATAGCTGCCGACCGGGGAGGAATGGCTGTAGCCGTCGGTGGGTCCGTAGGTGTTGGCGTGGGTGGCGATGCTGTACTCGGTGCCGGGGTCGAACGGGAAGGGGAACGGTCCCGTTGACCCGGCACGGGCCGCGTACTCGCGTTGGGCCTCGCTGACGATGTGATAATGCTGGCCGGTCTTGCGCGACAGCCAGGCGACATACGCCGTGACTTCGGCGAAGTTCATGCACACCGCCGGCTGACGCGGGCCTTGGGGGTAACTCGGTTTGCCATTGGTGCAGGCCCGGCCGGGACGGGTATCGCCATCGGGCAGGGTGACCCCGGTTTCCTTCATGTATTGGACCCATTCGCCGGCGGTGATCTGGTAACGGCTCATGGCGAAGGGTTTGTCGAATGTCACCTCATGCATCGGGCCTTCATCCGGCTCGCGGCCAACTTCGCCTTCCGGGGTGCCCATGGTGAAGGTGCCGGCGGGCAGCACCACCATTTCCGGACAGTGGCGGCAATCCTTGAAGACCTTGCCCGGCAGCGGTGCCGTGTACGCCTGGGCGAGGCTCGGTACGGCACTGCCGAGCAATACCAGTAGCATCAGGGCGCCGAGGCGTTGTAAGGATTGCCTGTACAGGATGTTGTTCATAAGGGTTCTCGCTAAAGGAAATCGGCGGTTCAGAGCTTGCTGGCCATCAGCTCCATCAACTGGTCGATGTGCGCTTCGGTATTGAGCAGCCCCGGTGAAACACGAATGATCGGCCCGACATCACGGTCCACGGCATCGCACACCACACGGCGATCCATCAGGAAGTTGGCGACCTCCTCGCAATCCTGGTGCTTGATGCGGAAGAAGGTGAAACCGGCGGAATGCTCCGGTGACAGCGGTGTGACCAGTTCCACCGACGGGTGCGCCTGCAAGCGCTTTTTCAGGTAGCTGTTGATGTCGTGAATGCGCGTCGCGACTTCGGCTTTGCCCAGCTCCAGATGCAGCTTGAAGGCTTCGGTCAGCGCCCAGCGGTGTTCGAACGAGTGGTAACCGCCGTAGGTCATCACGGTGGAGAATTGGGTGGCTTCGGAGAAGGTCGGGATGGTCGGGGTCACATCCTTGAGCTCGTCGGAGCGGGCGCAGATGATCCCGGTGCCCCGTGGGCCGAACATCCATTTGTGGGTGCCGGCGATGAAAAAGTCGCAGTGCATGTCCGGGAAATCGACGTTCTCCACGCCGAAGCCGTGTACGCCATCGATCACGTAGAGGATGCGGTCCTTGTCTGCGCGGCCACGGTTTTTCTCTTC
This sequence comes from Pseudomonas sp. GM55, assembly GCF_000282395.1. Lineage (NCBI taxonomy): Bacteria > Pseudomonadati > Pseudomonadota > Gammaproteobacteria > Pseudomonadales > Pseudomonadaceae > Pseudomonas > Pseudomonas sp. GM55. The sequence goes on from NZ_AKJJ01000022.1 coordinate 5,971, forward strand.
CACCAGTTTGCCGATCTCGCCGATGGGCAGCTTCACGCCGCTGCCGGAATGCACCCAGGTCATGCCGAGTACGCGGGTCTCGGGGCGAATGTTGCGTTCAATCGCGGCCAACACTTCGGCGGTCGAGACCTTGTACGGGTCTTCGAACAATCTGATCTTGCGAACCTGGGTGCCGTCCTTCTGGGTGCGGTATTCGAACACACTGTTGGCGGCGTAGTGCTCGTGTTCACTGGTGAGGATTTCCTGGTCCGGACGCACGTGGATGCCGGCATAGATCATCGCCAGACCTTCGGTGGTGCTGCCGGTCAGGGCGATCTGCGACGGCTTGGCTTTCAGATAGCGACCGGCCCACACGCGCACATCTTCTTCACGGCGTTCGGTTTCGCCGCGATGCCAGTCCATGGCCAGGCCCGGGTTGCGATCGAGGTTGGCGCGGTGCATCTCGATGGCTTCACGCACCGGACGCGGGTGCGAGGACACCAGGAAGTTGGCGAAGTGCAGGTAGTTCGGGTCCTGCGTGAACAGTTGGCGCAACTGGTCCCATTTGTCCTTGGGCAACGGTGCGGGGCTTGCGGCCAGTGCGGGCAGGTTGACGGCCGAGGCCAGGGGAATGCCGGCTGCCAGAATGCCGGCCTGCTTGAGGAATGAACGACGGTTGGTCATGGGTTCGGTTCGCTTTGGCAAAAGGAAAAATCAGTTCTGCACCACAGGCCGGGAAGACTTCTGCACCTGGTCCCAGACCCGCAGGAAGTTGCCGCCCCAGAGCTTGGCAATGTCGGCTTCACTGTAGCCGCGGCTGATCAGTTCGGCGGTCACGTTGCGGGCCTCGCTGACGTCTTTCCAGCCGTCGAGGCCACCGCCGTCGTTGAAGTCGGAACTGATGCCGACGTGGTCGATACCGATTTTCTTCACGGCATAATCGATCGCATCGCCGTAGTCCTTGAGGGAGGCCTTGGGTTCTTCGTCGAGGATCGAATAGAGCTGGCTGGCGTATTCGCCGAAACGTTGCTCGGGCCAGACGGTGATCACCGGATCGCCGGGCATCATGGCCATCTCCAGGCCTTGCAGCGGTTGCAGATCGAAGCGCGCGCGCAGGGCGTTGAGCTTGTCCTGGGTGGCCTGGCTCAGCGGGCGGATGTAGGTCGGGAAGCCGACAATCTGCACCACGCCGCCGCTGTTCTTGATCAACTGCATTTCCGCGTCACTGAGATTGCGCGGGATGTCCACCAGCGCTCGGGGTGCCGAGTGGGAGGCGACCATCGGCGTGCGGCTCAGTTGCGCGACTTGCTCCAGGGCCTTGGTCGACATCTGCGACACATCGATGATCACGCCCAGGTCGTTGAGGCGATGGACCGCCTGCTTGCCAATGTCTGACAGCCCGCCAAGGGCATCGCGCGAATCATTGAAGAACGGCAGCGGCCGCGATGAATCGGCCCAGGCGTTGTTGCCCACGTAGCTGAAACCGAACATGCGCATGCCTCGCGCTGCCCACTTGTCCAGGGCGTTGAGGTCATTGCCCAGCGGGTAGGCGTTGAGCATGCTGATGAAGATCGCGAACTTGCCTTCGCCATGCAGGCGCCGGAAGTCGTCGGGGGTGTAGGCGATGGCCACCTGATTGGGGAAATCACGGACCATCGCGCTGATGATCTTGTAGCGGGTTTCCTGCTCGTGTCGGGCCTCGTCAACGAAGCCGGCGGTAGGCCGATGGGGCGCGTTGGCGCCGTTCCATATTTCCGGCCAGCCGAAGATCGTCAGCGCCGCACCGGACAGGCGCCCGCGGCCGGTCTTGACCAGATCGAACTGGCCCTCGCCGTCCTTGTCGACTTCGTTGCCGGCGGTGCCGAAGTCCATGGGCACGGTGATGTGGCTGTCGAACGAGAGGATGCGCTCCTGCAATTGATCGGCCTGTTTCATCACCTTGACCGGGTAACCGGGATTGTTCTTGAATCCGTATTCCCAGGCTGCAAGGCCTGCCCCCGCGCTGATCGCCAGGGCCAGCGGCAGGCCGATGAAAAGAGCCTTTTTCGAAGGTGGTTTTGTCATTGCCGTCTCAGTCAGGTTCGCCGTCGGGGATCAGGCGCAGGGGCCTTTGCTATCTGGGGGAACGAGTGGCTGGTCGGATAATTTAGCGAAGC